>NZ_JARCJL010000039.1:0-24454 GCF_028890025.1 Phaeobacter sp. PT47_59 | reverse complement strand
AGTGGACGACTTTTACGCCGCCCGCGACAACACTATGCCGTCGCTACCGTGGCCGAGTATTGCTCCGCCGTTCACACGCCAGCACCGCACCAAGCTTCACAGCACCAACCCCATCGAGCGCCTGAACAAGGAAGTGAAACGGCGCGCAGATGTCGTCGGCATCTTCCCCAACGAGGCATCCATCACCCGCCTAATCGGCGCCGTGCTGTTCGAGCAAAACGACGAATGGCAGACCGCCAGCCGTTATATGATGGTCGAGGCATTCGCACAGATCGACAACGAGGAGACAGACCCAATTCTCAGCATCAAAGCCGCCTGATCATGACCTCGGGCCACCCGACAAATTACACCACGTGCGCGGACACTAACTCCTACTCGTTGCCGCTGTCGGGAGCGGGACCTGTCAGAAATCTGCGATGTGTAGCCGACTGAATTTGTTCGGTGTTGCCTGTTCGGCATTCCTGAAGCGCAAGCACACATGATTACCGACAGGCAGCAATTCCTGTGAGATTTCCTTCGCGAACAACGAGTCTCGCCCGAAAAAGCTGTCACTCTGATTCTCGGTTTTTTACAGGTTTTATGAACCCCCATTCGAGCGTTTCTTCCAAGGTGCTGTAATAGATAAGGAAATTTGATGTTGACAGCGCAGGCTTATTATTACTTACTAGTCAGTAAATAAAGGTGAGCATATGCAACATGTAAATGTCATTTTGGAGACGCGGGGATCGGCGGCCTGGTTGCGCCTGAACAGACCCACCGAGTTGAACGCTCTTTCGCGGGACATGGTTTTGGAGCTTGGGGAGGCGCTTGAGTGCATTCGTCGTGACGAAAAGCTGCGCGTTGTGGTGCTGACCGGCAGCGGCCGGGCGTTCTGTGCGGGCGCTGATCTCAAGGCGGTGCAAGCTGGTCTGTCAAAGGAGCGGTCCGAAGACGGCGATTTCCTTGATGCCGTAGCGGAGGTTTTTCAGATTCTCCGCGATTTTCCCAAACCCGTCATTGGTGGCCTGAACGGCGTGACCGTCGCCGGCGGTCTGGAACTGGCCATGTGCTGCGACGTACTGATCGCCGCAGAAAGCGCGAAGATCGGTGATGCGCATGCCAATTTTGGGGTCTTTCCGGGGGCCGGTGGCGCTGCTGTCCTGCCCTCTCGGATTGGCCTGCCGAACGCTAAATATCTGCTGTTTTCCGGCCGAAGTCTGCCGGCGCGCGATTGGTTGCGCATGGGGCTTGTGCAGGAAGTTGTTGCCGATGATGCGCTTGAGGCTCGTCTGGACACGTTCGCAAGTGATCTGGCTGACAAAAGCCCGCTCGTCCTGTCGCGCATGAAAGCGGTCGCCAACGCGTCAGTAGATATGTCGCAAGCCGAAGCTCTGGTCTGGGAATTGTCGGTCCTGCGCGACCACCTGACATCAAACGACGCTGCCGAAGGGCTGGCGGCGTTTTCGGAGAAACGCAAACCGGTCTTTGCCGGAAACTGATGAGGACCAAGATGGACAAGGTTTACATAACCGGCGTGGCGATGACGCGCATGGGACGCCTGGACGGGGCGACTGTGAAGTCGCTGTCCCGCGAGGCCGTCACCGGGGCCCTGGCTGATGCCGGGATTTCCGCCGGTGCGGTCGAAGCCGCCTATTTCTCGAACGCCACCCAGCGGCATCTGGAAGGCCAGTTGATGATCCCGGGCCAGATCGCCCTGCGCGATATGGGGATCGAGGGCATTCCGGTTGTGAACGTCGAAAACGCCTGTGCCAGCGGATCAACCGCCCTGAACCTGGCGGCGCAGTTTCTGAAGGCAGGCGAAGGAGACGTGGCGTTGGCCGTCGGGGCCGAGAAGATGTGGACTGGTGACAAGGCCAAGATGTTCAGCTTTTTCGACTCGGGCTGGGAACTGGCGACTGCCGAGGAGAATGAAAAACAACTGCTGGCGCTGGGACATGGGATCGATCTGCCGGAAGGCAGCGAGTCCGAAAAACCCTATTCCGTTTTCATGGCCGTCTACGCCGCCTTTGCCCGCGCGCATATGCGCCTCTTTGGGACGACACAGGCGCAATTCGCGGCCATCGCGGCCAAGAACCACATGCATTCGGTGGAAAACGACAAGGCGCAGTTCCGCGATCCCTACACTGTTGGCGACGTGCTGGGCGCGCCGCCGATCACCTATCCGCTGACCCTGCCGATGTGCGCCCCGATGAGCGATGGCGGTGCTGCGGCGGTGCTGATGACCGAAGCGGGCATGAAGCGCCACGGCATTTCCCGAGACCGCGCCATCGAGTTGCGTGCCAGCGTGATCCAGACCGGTTCGGACCGGGATGGCGACGACTTTGAAAACCATCTGACCGCTAAGGCGGCCCGGCGCGCCTATGAGAAGGCCGGGCTTGGGCCCGAGGACGTCTCGGTCGCCGAGGTGCATGACGCCACTGCTGTGGGCGAGCTGATCCAGATCGAAAACCTTGGTCTTTTTCCCTTTGGTGAGGGCGCGGCAGCCTCCGAACGTGGCGAGACCACGATTGGCGGGCGTGTGCCGGTCAACCCGTCGGGTGGGCTGGAGTGCAAGGGCCACCCGATCGGCGCCACCGGTCTGGGGCAGGTCTATGAGCTTGTCAGCCAGCTGCGCGGCGAATGCGGCACGCGCCAGGTCGAAGGGGCAAAGGTGGCAATTGCAGAGAACGGTGGTGGGCTGATCGGGATCGAAGAGGCCGTGGCCTCGGTCCTGATTCTGGCACGATAGGAGAGCGAGATGTTCAAGACCGAAGAACAGACAATGGCCTGCGACATGCTGCGTCGCTTCCTCGATGACCAGATCGAACCGGAATACCTGAAGGTCAAGGATGCGCCGTTTGAAAAAGAGGTGATCCAGGGGTTCCTCACGCAACTGTCCGAATTCGGCCTGACCTCGGCCCCCCATCCCGAAGAGGCGGGTGGCATGGGGCTCGATTGGTCCACGCACCTGATGCTATTCGAAGAGGTCGGCGTCACGGCGATGGACATTGCGTTGCCGATCCTAATCAACGTGGTGGGCGCCGACCTTTTGCTTCGCCTTGGAACCGATGAACAACGCGCGCGCTATATCCCACAGCTTCTGGCGGGTGAGACATCCGTGGCCATCGGCATCTCTGAGCCGGGTGTCGGCTCGGACGTGGCGGCGGTCAAGACACGCGCCCGCAAGGATGGCGGCGATTGGGTGATTTCGGGCGAAAAGACCTGGATTTCGAACGGGCGTTTCGCCGATTTCCTGATCTGCACCTGCAACACCGGCGAGGGGTTGACGCATATCCTGGTCGACCGCAAGGAACACGGGTTCGAAACCCGCGACATCCCCAAGATCGGCCTCAATGCACAGTCGACCTCGCAGGTCTTCCTCGATGAGGTGCGGGTGCCCGTTGAGAACACCATCGGCGCCGAAGGGCGCGGGTTGCAGCAGACGCTGGTCGTGTTCGAACGCGCGCGGGTGCATATGGCGATGTGGGGCATCGCGCTGGCGCGCCGGGCGCTTGAGGAATCGATCCGTTACGCGCAAGAGCGCAACCAGCATGGCAAGCAGATCGCCGGGCATCAGATGATTGCCGACAAGATCGCCACCATGGCAACCGAGATCGACGCCGCGCGCCTGCTGACCCATCGTGCCGCCGGCATGATCGACCGCGATGAACGCTGCGACACGGAATGCGCCATGGCCAAGTGGTACGGCACCGAGATCGCGGTGAACGCCACGCGGCAGGCGGTGCAGATCCATGGCGGCAACGGCGTGACCCGCGAGTTCATCGTCGAACGCCTGGCCCGCGAAGCCATCATCGGGCCGATCCCGGACGGGACCACAGAGATTCAGAAACTGCTGATCGCCCGGTCCCTGACCGGTGTGGCGGCGTTCAAATAGGGGCCCAGGTCATGAAGATAGAAGGCAAGACCATTATCGTGACCGGCGGGGCCTCGGGACTTGGTGCTGCGACGGCAGAATACCTGCACGGGCTGGGTGCACAGGTGGCCATGTTCGACCGCGACATGGAACAGGGCACCGCGCTGGCCGACCGTTTGGGCGCGGACCGGGCCATGTTCCGGCAGGTGGATGTGACCAGCGACGAGCACGTGTCCGAGGCCATCTCGGCTGTGGTCGACCGCTTTGGCGCGCTGCATGTCGCCATCAACTGTGCCGGTGTGGTCAGCCCGATGAAGGTGGTCGACCGCGAGGGCGCACCTGCGTCTCTCGATGCCTTTCGCCGCACGGTCGAGATCAACCTTGTGGGCACGTTCAACGTGATGAGCCAGGCCGCCGCGCGGATGCTGGAAAACCCGCCCGAAGACGGGGAAGAGCGTGGCGTGATCGTCAACATCTCGTCCGGGGCGGCCTATGAAGGCCAGATCGGGCAGACTGCCTATGCCTCGTCCAAGGCCGGTGTGATAGGGCTCAACCTGCCTGCCGCGCGCGAGCTGGGGCCGAAAGGCATCCGTATCAACGCCATCGCGCCGGGACTGTTTGGCACACCGATGGTGATGAGCCTCGGAGATGAGGTCGTCGCCTCGCTCGAAGAAAGCGTCGAGGCCCCCAAGCGGGTGGGCCGGATGGAAGAATTCGCCCATGCCTGCGCTTTTCTGATCGAAAACAGCTACATGAACGGCGCGACCCTGCGTCTGGATGCCGCCACGCGGCTGCGGGCGAGGTGACGAGATGCTGACACGCAACGGTCCCCTCAAAGGTGTTCGGGTCATCGAAATGGCCGGGATCGGGCCTGCGCCCTTTGCGGCCATGCATCTGGCCGACATGGGCGCCGAAGTGGTGCGGATCACGCGCCCCGGTCAGGCTTTCCCCTTGCCGATCGATGAGAAACACAACCTGTTCAATCGCTCGCGGCGCAGTCTGGTGCTCGATCTGCGGCAGGCAAATGATGCTGAAAAGCTCTGGGGGCTGATCGAGCGGGCCGAGATTCTGATCGAGGGCTTCCGCCCCGGCAAGATGGAGAAACTCGGATTCGCTCCAGAGGCGGTTCTGGCACGCAATCCGGCGCTGGTCTATGGCCGCATGACCGGATGGGGACAGACCGGGCCGCTGGCACAGGCTGCCGGGCATGATCTGAACTATGCCGCGATCACGGGCGCGGTTCATGGGCTGGGCGAGGCCGACCGGCCCCCGCCCGCGCCAATGAACCTGATTGCCGATCAGGGTGGTGGCGCGATGATGCTGAATGTCGGCATCCTCGCGGCCCTGACCCATGCGCGCGCAACCGGCGAGGGTCAGGTGGTCGACGCGGCCATGTGCGATGGGGTCAACCTCTTGATGACCATGCAACACGGGCTGGCGGCCGGTGGGGCCTGGAGCGGCGAGCGCGCTGGCGATTTCATCAATGGCGGGGTGGCGTGGTATCGTTGTTACGAAACCGCCGACGGAAAGTTCATATCCATCGGCTGTGTCGAGCCACAGTTCTTTACCGAATTCCTGCGCCTGACCGGGCTGAGCGATGATCCGCGTTTTGCCGACCAATATGCGCCCGAGGCGCAGCCGGCCATGCGCGAGGCCCTGACCGAACTGTTCCTGACCCGGACACAGGCCGAATGGTGCGAGGTGCTGGAAGGCAGCGATGCCTGCTTTGCGCCGGTGGTGCCACTGGCCGAAGCTGCCACACACCAGCACAACCGGGCACGCGAGAGCTTTGTCACCGTGGACGGCATCGAAATGCCCGCCCCGGCCCCCCGATTCTCACAAACCCCGCCAGACATTCCGACAACCGGTGACGCCGGTTTCGTCGAAATGAACGAAATCCTAGAGCATTGGAGGGCCGCCATATGACCGGTCTGAGTTTCGCCGACGCCATACAGCTTTTGCTGGTCGGCCTGTCACAGGGCTGTCTCTACAGCCTGATCGCCATCGGCCTGGTGCTGGTCTACAAGGCTACCGAGCAGGTGAACTTCGCCCAGGGCGAGTTCATGATGCTGGGGGCCTTTGTAGGCTATCAGTTCATCGTGCTTTGGGGGTTGCCTTATTGGCTGGGGGCCTTGCTGACGCTCGTGTTCATGGGCGGGTTCGGTTACGGGGTCGACGCGCTTGTTGTGCGGCGGCTCACCGGGCAGCCGGTGTTCACCGTTTTTATCCTGACGCTGGCGCTGGGAATTGCACTGCGCGCCGTGGCCGGGATTGTATGGGGCTTTGGCAACTATTCGCTGCCTGCCCCGGTTGAGGGCAATCTGACGCTTGGGTCGGTCATCATTGGCTGGTCCAGCGTTCTGGCGATCCTGGTAACCGCCATCGTGGCCAGCGGGCTTTACGCCTTCTTCCGCTATGCCCGCCAAGGCGTGGCGATGCAGGCCTTGTCCCTGAACCAATTGGCGGCCTTTTACATGGGCATCCCCGTCAAGCGCCTGACCTCGTCCATCTGGGCCATGTCCGCAATCTTCGGCGCCATCGCCGGCCTGCTCCTGGGCCCGGTCACGCTGGTCTCGACGCAGATGGGATTTGTCGGCTTCAAAGCCTTTGCCGGCGCCATTGTCGGCGGGTTCGGATCGATCCCCGGCGCCGTTCTGGGCTGTTTGCTGATCGGCGTGACCGAGCCGTTCTTCGACATCATGTTCCCGACGTTCAAGGGCATCGGCGCCTATCTGATCATGTTCGTCGTGCTGCTGATCCGGCCCGAAGGGCTGCTGGCACAAATCTACGCAAAGAAGGTATAGGCTCATGCGCGTTCTTTTCCGCAAATCCTACAAGCAGGACATCCGCCTGTTTCGCGACCGCACACAGGCTTTCTGGTATCTGCTGTTCTTGTGTATCGCGCTTGCCGCCCCGCTGTTCCTTGACGGCTACTTTCTGGACGAATTGTCGTTTGTCTACATCTATGCCATCGCCGGCCTGGGTCTGATGATCCTCACCGGATTCTCGGGACAAGTGAGTTTCGGGCAGGCCGCCTTTGTTGCCATCGGCGCCTATGCTCATACCATCCTGCTCAGCCGCTACGGCGTGCCGTGGATCCTGTCGCTGCCCCTGGCGGCGCTGATCACTGGTTTGGTCGGGCTGGCCATCGGGCGCATCTGCGGGCGCATGCATGGCTTGTATCTCGCCATCGCTACGCTTTCGATTGCTATCGTGACCGAACGGCTGATCGGCGGCGGCGGCGATTTTACCGGCGGACATCGTGGCCTGCCGGTTCCGGGCATCGACATCTTCGGCATCGCCATCGACCAGAGCTGGAAGACCTACCTGTTAAATCTCGCCCTGTTTGTCGGCGCCATTCTGATGACGCGCAACCTGTTGCGCACACGGTCTGGCCGCGCCCTGATCGCGATCCGCGACAGCGAAGTTTCGGCCCGTTCGCTGGGCACGAATGTGGCCTTCTACAAAGCCTATGCCTTCTTCCTGTCGGCGGTGTTCGCCGGTCTGGCTGGTGGGCTTCTGGCGCATGCGTTCTACTACATTACACCGGAAACTTTCGGCATGGGTGAGAGCATTCGCCTGCTTCTTATGATCGTTGTCGGTGGGATCGGCACCATCCACGGGGCCATCTTCGGCGCGTTCTTCATCGTGCTGCTGCCCACCGTCCTGAGTTGGGTCAAGGTGCTGCTTCCCGGGGCCATAGCCACATCCGGCGGGTTCGACAGCCTCGCCTTCGGGATGATCCTTCTTGGCTTCATCCTGTTCGAACCTGATGGGCTCTATGGCCGCTGGGTCAAAATCCATCACTATTTCAACGTCTTCCCGATGTACAAGCGCCGCAGCTTCCAACGTCAGAAGACCTTCCTCAAGACGGAGCGTCTGAAATGAGCTGGCTTGAAGTCGAAAACGTGTCGCTGGCATTCGGTGGGCTGAAAGCCGTCGATAACCTGAGCTTCTCGGTGGAACCGGGCAAGGTATTCACCATCATCGGTCCCAATGGTGCCGGCAAGAGCACGGTGTTCAACCTGATCTGCCGCATCTATGACCCGCTGGAAGGCGATATCCGCTTTGGTGGCGAAAGCCTGCTGGGGGCCAGGCCCCACGAAGTGATCAACCACGGCATCGCCCGCACCTTCCAGAACATCGAATTGTTCGAGCATGCCTCACTTCTGGACAACCTGTTGATCGGCCGGTTCCGGCATGGGCGGTTCTCGCCGCTGAGCGAGCTGTTCTTCCTGCCCGGCCAATTACGCCAGGAACTGGAGCACCGCCGCAAGGCGGAAGAGGTTATCGAGTTTCTCGATCTCGAAGGCTACCGTCACGCCCGCGTCGCCGACCTGCCTTACGGCGTGCGCAAGAAAACCGAGATGGCGCGCGCGCTGGTCGCCAGCCCCGAGATCCTGTTGCTGGATGAGCCCTCCAGCGGGCTGACCACCGAGGAAACCGACGACACCGCCTTTGTGATCGAAGACATCCGCGAGGATCTGGGCATCACCGTGGTGATGATCGAGCACGACATGAAGCTGGTGAACAAGGTCTCGGACAAGGTTCTGGCAATCAACGAAGGCCGCTTCCTGGCCACCGGCAGCGCCTCGGAGGTGCAGGACGACCCGGATGTGCAGGCAGCCTATCTAGGGGGGGAAGCGGCATGAGCGAAGTTCTGAAAGTCCGCAATGTCGAAACCATGTATGGCCGCGTCATGGCGATCCGCGGTGTCAGCCTTTCGGTGCGCGAAGGCACCGTGGTCACGGTCATGGGATCGAACGGCGCTGGCAAGACCACTATCCTGAAAACCATCTCGGGGGCGCTCGACCCGTTCAAAGGTGAGATCACATTCAAGGGTAAGGCCATTACCGGCCTGGATCCGGATGTGATTGCCCGCACCGGTGTGGCCCATAGCCCCGAAGGACGCGAAGTGTTTGCGCTTTTGTCGGTGAAAGACAACCTGATGATGGGTGCCTATTGCCGCAAGGACCGCGACGAGGTGGCGCGCGATTTCGAAAAGGTGCTGGGCTGGTTCCCGGTCCTGCGCGAATTTCTCGACAAGCAGGCGATCTACCTGTCGGGCGGGCAACAGCAGATGGTGGCCCTTGGACGCGCCTTCATGGCACGGCCCAGCCTGATGCTGCTGGATGAGCCGTCGCTGGGTCTCTCGCCCCGGCTGATTTCCGAGATTTTCGCAATCATCAAGCGGATCAATGTCGAGGAAGGCATGACGATGCTGCTGGTGGAACAGAACGCCAGCGTCGCGCTTCCGGCCGCCGATTTCGGCTATGTGCTGGAAACCGGGCGGATCGTCATGGAAGGCGAACGCGACGTGCTGATGAACAGCGCCGATATCCGCGAATTTTACCTTGGCATCAAGGCCGACAGCGCGCGGGGCGACCGCCGCTGGAAAGCAAGGAAGACATGGCGATGAACGACATCTCTACACAAAACTGGACCCCGCCCGTCTTTGAAATCGACGGCTGCGACACACTGCCCAAGCTGTTTCGGCAGAACTGCCGGAAATTCGGGTCTGCGATCGCGATCCGCGAAAGGGATTTCGGCATCTGGGAAGAATACACCTGGACCGACTACTATCACCGGTCCCGGCAGGCAGGTTGTGCGCTGATGGCCTTGGGGGTCGATGCCGGCGACGTCGTGGCGATCATCAGCGAAGACAACAAGGAATGGGTGTTTTCCGATCTCGGCATCCAGTGCATCGGCGCGGTCACCCACGGGCTCTACCCGACCTTGCAGGAAAAACAGGTCGCCTATCAGCTCAACGACAGCGGCGCCAAGGTGTTGTTCGTCGAGGACGAGGAACAGCTCGACAAATACCTGCTGGTACAGGACGAGCTGCCGGGGATTGAAAAGGTCGTTGTCTACGACATGGAAGGCCTGCGCCGGTTTTCTCACGACAAGGTCATGGGATGGGAGGCGTTTCTCGAGCTTGCCGCGGACGGCGCCCCCGAAATGCACGCCGCCTTCGAAACCCGAATTGATGCCGGCAAGGGCGAGGACATCGCCACGCTGATCTATACCTCGGGCACCACCGGCGCGCCGAAGGGCGCGATGATCTCGCACCGGTTCTTTCTGGCGCAGGCCGACAACCACCCGGAAATGCCGCTGGGCCCGGGCGACGAAATCCTGACTTTCCTGCCGCTGTGCCACGCGGCCGAGCGCATCATCTCGGTCGCAACCCCGATCCGGCATGGCATCACCATCAATATTGCCGAAAGCGGTGAGACCTTTAATGCCGACATTCAGGAAGTGGCCCCGACTTTCATCTTTGCCGTGCCGCGGGTGTGGGAAAAGTTTTATTCCCGCATCTCTTTCATCATGAATGACGCCACCGCCTTTGGACGCTTTGCCTATACGCAGGCGCTGAAAGTGGCCGAACGCCGGGCAGATCTGCTGGCTGCGGGCAAACAGGTGCCGCTGGGCCTTTCCCTTTTTCACCGAGCGATCGATTTCCTTGTCCTGCGCAACATCCGCGTGGAACTGGGTCTGGCACGGGCGCATACGATCGTTTCGGGCGCCGCGCCGATCTCGGCCCGACTGCTTCGCTGGTTCAATGCGCTCGGCGTCTCTGTGCAGGAAGCCTATGGACAGACCGAGACTGGCATTGTCACTGCCACGGTTCCAGGCCAATCGCCCATCGGCTCGATCGGGCGGGCCATGCGCGGCGTCGAAGCCAAACTGGCCGAGGATGGCGAGATCCTGATACGCGCGCGGTCAAACTTCTCTGGCTACCTGAGCCAGCCGGAAAAGACCGCCGAGACCATGGTGGATGGCTGGGTGCATACCGGCGATGTCGGCAAGATGGACGACAATGGCGATCTGACCATTCTGGACCGCAAGAAGGACATCATCATCACCGCCGGCGGCAAGAACATCACGCCCTCGCAGCTGGAAAACGAGCTGAAATTCTCGCCCTACATCTCGGACGCGGTGATCATTGGCGACAAGCGCAAGTACCTAACCGTGCTGATCATGATCGACCAGGAAACGGTCGAGAAATACGCACAGGACAAGCGCATCCCGTTCTCGAACTACAAATCGCTCTGCGAAAGCGAGCCGATCATCGAGTTGATTGGCAACGAGGTGGACCGTGCGAATTCCGGATTTTCGCCGGTGGAACAAGTGAAGAAGTTCCGCCTGATCGACGTGCTTCTGACGGCTGAGGATGAGGAACTCACTCCGACGATGAAACTCAAACGCAACGAGGTCGAGCGTAAATACAAAGACCTCATTGAAACTATGTACTGAAACTTGAAAGGGAGGAAATCATGAAGAATTTTGCAACTGCACTGGCGCTCTCCGCGCTGGTCACCGGGGCGGCCATCGCTGGTCCGCAGGGCGTGACCGAAGATAAGATCACGCTTGGCAGCTATACCGATCTCAGCGGCCCGCTGGCTGTCTGGGGTGTGCCCGAAGCCAACGGCCTGCGGATGCGCGTGGACGAGATCAACGCCGCCGGCGGCATCCATGGCCGCCAGCTTGAGATCGTGATCGAGGACATGCAATATCAGGTGCCGCGCGCCATTCAGGCAGCCAACAAACTGTTGCGCCGCGACAAGGTCTTTGCCATGGTCGGCGCGCTGGGAACACCAATGAACCTCGCGGTCATGCCGCAGCAGTTGGAGGCCGGCGTTCCTAACCTGTTTCCCATGACCGCGGCGACCGAGATGGCCGAGCCGCTGCATCCAATGAAATACGCCTTCTTCCGCAGCTATACCGAGCAGTTCCGAGCGGCGGTTGCCTATTTTCATGAGAACGGCGGGTTTGTGACTCCCTGCGTGTCGCAGATCGCCAACGAGGCGGGCGAGTCGATGACGCTTGGCGTCGAACAGCAGCTACATGAATACGGCATGGAGATCGTTGCAAAAACCGAGCATGCGGCCACAGAGACCGACATGGTGTCTTCGGTCACGACCTTGAAGAATGCAGGCTGCGACATCGTCTTCAACGCCGGCAGCGTCAAGGACACGATCTTGACCGTTGCCACCTCAAAGAAGCTCGGTTTCGAACCGATCTTCGTCACGGGCATGATCCCCTACATGGATGCCGTGGCCAAGGCGGCAGACGGTGCAATGGAAGGGCTCTATCTGGTTTCGCCCTTCGTCTTCGCCGATGTCGCGACTTCGGAAGGCGAGGCCAAACGCATCCTGGAAACCTATGCAGAGACCTATGGGACAAAAATGGAGCCGCAGGCGCAGTTGGGCTATATTTTCATCGATTTGCTGGCCGAGGCGCTTGAAGCGGCAGGCCCCGAACTGACCACCGAAGGCTTCTTGGCTGCGATCGAGGCGATCAATGGCTATGTCGATCCGATCGGCGGCCAAACAATCAGCTTTGGCCCCGAAGATCACCAGGGGGTGGAAACGCTGATTCTGGCCAGGGTTGAAAACGGCTCCTGGACCGTTGCAGCCCGGGGCCTCGACTACTAATCTCGCCAACATGTCGGGCGGGAAGTTCTCTCGCCCGGCGCACAATTTATAGTGAGGGAAATGTGCCTGCGATCCAATGGCATAAAAAGACAAAAGACGTCGAGGAACAGCAGGAACTTAAACGCCGCGCAGTTTTGGATGTCGCGGCGAGTCTGTTCTCGTCGGTCGGCTACAAGAAAACCTCGCTCGATGATATCGCCGCTGAACTGGATCTGACCAAGCCTGCACTGTATTATTACGCCCGCAACAAGGAAAACATCCTAATGCAGTGCGCACTGGTTTCCCTGGAAAGGGTCGGTCTGTGCTTTGACGCGGCCCAAAGGTCAACTGGCAATGGCCTTGACAGGGTTCATGTGTTTTTTCGTTCCTACGCTGCATTGGTTGTGAGCGATTTCGGTTCCTCATTGATTCGCGAGGCGCGCCGCAACCTCACGGGCAAGAATCAGGAAAAACTGCGCCAAACCTTGCGCGACGGTCAGGAATTCCTTGAAGAGGTCATCGAGGCAGGTATCAAGGATAAGTCAATCCGCGAATGCTCGCCTAAAAGGCTCGCCCAGGTTCTGTTCTCGGCCTTCAACCAGATGCCGGAGTGGTACGATCCCGACGGTCCGGAACCTCCCGAGGTTATTGCCAACCAGATCCTTGAACTTGTCAGCGATGGAATACGAGCCTAGCGCACCCAATGCTGTGTTTTTGCGCTCAATTTCGGCATACAACCAGACCAGTCACAGTCGGGATTTCGGAATGCCGGTTGATTGGGGGGCAATTCATTCGGTGAAATCTGACGAAGATCGTTGCCCTGCCCACATATGCACAGGAGTATCCGCTACCGGCCATTTGATTATGCCGAGGAATGCAAGACGTTTGATGCTTGGTTCAATAGGGATAGGATTTCCGGTCGTTCCGCTTCACGAGGGATGGCGTTCAGGTTTCGCGGCGATTTCCGGCAGTACCGAACGACCACATATCCCTGTCATGGAACGCGGTCTCAATTCGCCCGAACGTAGCTTCCCGGTGCCGGCTCGATGGATTTGTACTTTCCGCGGTTGACGGGCTTTCGAGGCTTGACGGTCTTGCCGTCTTTGGCCTCGAGCCAGTCCGCCCAGTAGGGCCACCACGACCCCGGCATTTCCGTGGCCTTGGTCAGAAAATTCGCTGGTTCTGGCGGATAGGTGTCGCTTTTTCTGAAACCGTATTTGGCACGTTCGGTCGGGGGGTTGATGACTCCGGCAATATGGCCCGAGCCGCCAAGGACAAATTCAACCTCGCCGCCGAGTATCTGCGTCGCTGGATAAATCGAGGTCCAGGGGGCGATGTGATCCTCGGACGTGGCAAGTACGAAAACCGGCGTTTCGATCTTGCTCAGATCGATCTTGACACCGTTCATTTCCAATCCACCGGGCTGGCGCAGCCGGTTCTCTAGATAGACCTCTTTGAGATACCAAAGCAGCATGGCCGCAGGCAGTCGTGTGGAATCCGAATTCCAATACAAAAGGTCGAAAGCCCGGGGTTTCCGACCGCGCAGGTAATTGGCCTCGAAGAACGACCAGATCAAATCGTTCTCGCGAAGCATCGAGAACATGTCCTGCAAGTGATAGGCTTCAAGATAGCCTTTCTCTTCCATATGCGCACGCAGGACTTCCAGCCGGTTTTCATCGACGAAGACGCCGATTTCGCCCACGTCCTTGAAATCGACCATGGTGGCCAGTGTCGTGGCGGAATTGACCCGGTCATCACCAATGGCTGCGAGGTAAGCCAGCGTTGCCGTCACCAGGATGCCACCAATGCAGAAACCGAGGATATTGGCCTTTTCTTCGCGGGTGATGTCGCGAATGGCATCAAGCGCGGCCAGCGGTCCGAGTTTCATGTAATCAGCAAAATCCTTGTCCGCGTGATCGCTGGTCGGGTTGACCCAGGAAATCACGAACACGGAATGCCCCCGATCCAGCATGTAGCGCACCAGGCTGTTCTTCGGCTGCATGTCCAGAATGTAGAACTTGTTGATCCAGGCCGGGACAAACAGGATTGGCACACTGTGCTGGTCCGGTGTGCGCGGATGGTACTGGATCAGCTGCATCAGGTCGTTTTGAAACACAACCTCGCCTTCTGTCGTGCCAAGATCCTTTCCGACCGTGAACGCCGACGGATCGTTCGTCGCGATGTCCAGGCGCCCCTCACCGCGCTCGAGATCGTCGAGCATTTTGGACAATCCTTCCCGAAAACTCGCACTGTTGGTTTCAGTGAACATCTTACGCGCCGGAGCGTTGGTCAGCAGGTAGTTACTGGGCGACAGTGCGCTCATCATCTGCCGCGTGTAGAATCTGACACGCATATAATCTCTGGAATTTTTTGGAAGCTCTTCCAAAAGGTCATTGGTCGCGCCTTCAATCGCCAGGAACACATCGCGATAGGCTCGCGATATCGGGTCCTTTTCCCAACTCGGATCGCTGAAACGGCGATCTCGCACACCGCTTTCTTCATCGGGGCCTTGCAGTATCGCCTTCCACGAAGACTGGATCGCCATGCTGGCCTTTATCTGTGCATCAACCAGCTTGCCCGGCTCCTGCAGCATGTCGGCCCAGAAGGTTCCATAGGCTTTGGCAAGTGTCTTGGCGTCGATCAGGGAATACTCTGACCCGCTGGCCTTTTTGAGGGCCCGCACGTGCAGCTGTGACAGCACTTTTGTCGTGCGCAGGGTCAGATCCTGCATTTCCGTTGCGGCCTTTGCTGTGTCGGCTGTGTCGTTCGTTTTAGTCCACTGTGTCATCATCCGAGTCCCATCATGTCAAGTTTGTCTTTCTGGCGCATCCAAGCGGCAACGCCGTCCTGTCAAGCAACCCCAGGAACGTCGTGATACCCACGATGTCCTCTTTGTCGTCGTGGCGGCTGGTGGAATGTTCAGTCACAGGGGACACAATTTAAGTGGCTGACTAAAGGATCGTCGGCCATATCCTACGCGGCTTTTGTGCCCCGTTTGGCGCTGGAGGTCAGCTTGACAGTGGCCTCGCCGTCCACCACGACCTGCCCGCGGACGCGGCAGGTTGTTCTCAAGTTCGCGCGGCAGCGCTCGGTCTCGATTGTTTCGACAATCACTTCAGCGTGAACTGTGTCTCCTGGACGCACAGGTGCCACAAAATTCATCTCCTGCGAGATATAGATTGTTCCGGGCCCGGGTAGTTTGTTGGCAATCGCCGCGGAGATAGTGCTGGCGGTAAGAAACCCATGCGCGATCCGGCCATTGAACGGTGTGGTTTTGGCAAACTCATCATTGATGTGAATGGCGTTGTTGTCGCCGGATGCCCCGGCAAAGAGAACAATGTCGGCGTCGGTGATGGTTTTCGAGAACGTGGCGGTCATGCCCGGTTCGAGATCTTCGATGTCATATCCGTTCAGCTCGTTCATAGTGCGGTTCTCCTGATTTAGGCATTTACATGTTCGGATAATTTGGTCCGTCGCCGCCCTGCGGCGTGACCCAGTTGATGTTCTGGCTTGGGTCCTTGATGTCACAGGTCTTGCAGTGCACGCAGTTCTGGAAATTGATCACGAAGCGCGGGTCGCTGCCGTCTTCCTCGACCACCTCGTAGACGCCGGCCGGGCAATAGCGCTGTGCCGGTTCGCCGTATTTTGGCAGGTTGACCGAGATCGGCAATTTGTCATCACCCAGCTGCAGGTGGCTTGGCTGACTTTCCTCGTGATTGGTCATCGCAAACGACACGTTGGTCAGCCGGTCAAAGCTCAGCTTGCCATCGGGTTTTGGATAATCGATCACCTTGTGCTTGCTGGCCTCTTCGGTGGCCGCCGCATCGGTCTTGCCATGTTTCATCGTGCCAAAGAGCGAAAAGCCCAGCGTGTTGGTCCACATGTCCAGACCGCCCAGCGCCAGCGAGGGCAGCATCCCCCATTTCGACCACATCGGCTTGACGTTGCGCACCTTTTTCAGATCCTTGCCGATGGCGCCGCCCCGCACGTCGTCCTCATACGCCGTCAGCTCATCACCCGACCGCTCGACCTTAATCGCGTCAAACGCCGCCTCGGCCGCGGCCTTGCCGCTGAGCATCGCGTTGTGATTACCCTTGATCCGCGGCACGTTGACCATGCCCACCGAACAGCCCAACAGCGCTACACCGGGTGCCACCATTTTCGGCATCGACTGGTATCCGCCTTCGGAAATCGCCCGTGCGCCATAGGCCACGCGTTTGCCGCCTTCCAGCAGTTCGGCCACCATCGGGTGATGCTTGAAGCGCTGGAATTCCATATAGGGGAAGAGATGCGGGTTCTTGTAGTTCAGGTGCACCACGAACCCGACATAGACCTGGTTGTTCTCGAGGTGATAGATGAACGACCCGCCCCCGGCATTGCCTCCCAGCGGCCAGCCCATGGTGTGGGTCACCTCACCCTCGTTGTGCTTGTCCGGGTCGATCTCCCAGATCTCTTTCATGCCGATGCCGAATTTCTGCGGCTCCTTGCCCTTCGACAGGTCGTATTTGGCAATCACTTCCTTGGCCAGTGACCCGCGCACGCCCTCGGACAGAAACACGTACTTGCCGTGCAGCTCCATGCCGGGCTCATAGGCCGGCCCCGGTGTGCCATCGGCTTCCTTGCCGAACTCACCGGCCACAACACCCTTCACGCCGCCGTTTTCGTCATAAACCAGCTCGGAACAGGCCATGCCGGGGAAAACCTCGACGCCCAGCTCCTCGGCCTGCTCGGCCATCCAGCGACAGACATTGGCCATGCTGACGATGTAGTTGCCGTGGTTGTTCATCAGCGGCGGCATCGGAAACCCCGGCACCCGGATCTGACCGGCCTCGCCCAGCATGTAGAACTTGTCGGAGGTCACCGGGACGTTTAGCGGCGCGCCCTTTTCCTTCCAGTCGGGGATCAGCGCCTCGAGCCCCGAGGGATCGAGTACTGCGCCGGACAGGATATGCGCCCCCACTTCCGAACCCTTTTCCAGCACCACCACGTCAAGCGAACTGTCGAGCTGCTTGAGACGGACCGCGGCGCTCAGACCCGCAGGCCCCGCGCCGGCGATCACCACATCATATTCTATCGTTTCTCGTGCAGATCCAGACATCTCAATGACCTCACGCAACGCTGTGCAGATCAGAGGGTGCCAGCGCCAGAACGCTCGACGCACCATCCGTCGCCGCGCTCAGCCGTGCCAGCGCCTCGGGGAAGACTTGCTGCGCATAGAATTCCGCCAGCCGGATCTTGGCGCCGGCATGGTCGGATTGGCCACCCGCGGCAGGTTCCCCAGCGGCAGCAAGCGCCGCATCGCCCAAGGCCCAGGCGCCCAGCGAAAGGCCGAAGAGCTCTAGCACGTTCATTGCCGACGCGGCCTGCGTATGTGCGGTTTCCTTACCCGCATCAAGCAGCCATCTTGTAGCGGTTTCCACCGTATCGGCAGCGTGCGAAACGCTGCGCGACAAGAGCGTCCAATCACCGTGCGGGCTGCTCTCGCAGGCAAGTTCCGCCGCGCTCAATCGCATGTCGTCGATGATTTCCTGAACCGCCGCACCGCGGTCGCGCAGGATCTTGCGCCCGGTCAGGTCGAGTGCCTGAATGCCCGTGGTACCCTCGTAGATCGTGGTGATCCGGGCGTCGCGCAGGTGCTGTGCTACACCGGTTTCCTCGATATAGCCCATGCCACCATGAACCTGAATGCCAAGCGAGGCGGTCTGGATCGACATCTCGGTCGAACAGCCTTTGACAACCGGGATCAGTAGATCAACCCGGCGCTGTGCACGGTCCCGGGCCTCGGGGTCGACGGCGCGATGCGCAAAATCCAGCGCCGCCGCGGCGCGGTAGGCGAGAATGCGGGCGGCTTCGGTGCGGCTCTTCATGATACCCAGCATGCGGCGAACATCTGGATGGTGAATGATTGCGGCCGACCCCTCGACCCCGTCAACCTTGCCCTGCCGGCGGTCGGCTGCATACGCCGCCGCGTCCTGGCAGGCATGTTCGGCAACGCCGATGCCCTGGATTCCCACATTGAGCCGGGCGTTGTTCATCATCGCGAACATATACTCCAGTCCACGGTTGACCTCGCCCACAAGGTAACCGACGGCGCCACCGCTATCTCCAAATGACAACGTGCATGTCGGGCTGGCATGAATACCCAGCTTGTGCTCAATCGAAACGCAGTGCACGTCATTGGGAGCGCCATCTGGCATCACCTTCGGTACAACGAAGAGCGAGATGCCTTTGACGCCCGCCGGAGCATCAGGCAGTCGGGCCAGCACGAGGTGGATGATGTTGTCAGTAAGGTCATGCTCGCCGTAAGTTATGAAGATCTTCTGGCCGCTGATCCGGTAGCAATCGCCCTCGGGCACCGCCTTTGACCGTATCGCGGCCAGATCAGACCCTGCCTGCGGTTCTGTCAAGTTCATGGTTCCGGTCCATTCGCCGCTCACCAGTTTGGGCAGGTAGGTCTCTTTCAAGGTGTCCGAAGCATAGCATTCAAGCGCCTCGATCGCGCCCTGGGTCAGCATCGGGCAGAGCTGGAATGCCATGTTGGCGCCGTGGAACATCTCCTGGATGCAGGCATTGACCACGAAGGGCAGACCCATGCCACCGTATTCGGGGCTTGCCGACGGGCTGTTCCAGCCCATCTCGACCAGCATGTCGTAGACGGTTTTCCAGCCTTCGGGCATGGTCACCCGGCGATCTTCAAAACCCAGACCGGCGAGGTCGCCGGACCGGCTGAGCGGCGACAGTTCTAGGCCGGCATATTTGGCGGCTTCCTCGAGGATCGCGTCCACCATATCCGGCGTTGCCTCTTCAAGGCCAGGCAACTGGCTGATCGCGTCGAGATCACAAAGCTTGCGCAGAACGAAACGCATGTCCTGAAGGGGGGCGGTATAGGTCATTTTCTGACTCCAGATCAGAGCTTTTCGATCAATTCCGGCACGGCGGTGAACAGGTCGGCGACCAGTCCGAAATCCGCGACCTGGAAGATCGGGGCCTCTTCGTCCTTGTTGATGGCAACGATGACCTTGGAGTCCTTCATGCCGGCGAGGTGCTGGATCGCACCCGAGATGCCGACCGCAACATAGAGGTCCGGGGCCACGACCTTGCCGGTCTGGCCGACCTGCCAGTCGTTGGGGGCATAGCCCGAATCGACCGCCGCGCGCGACGCGCCGACAGCGGCGCCTAGCTTGTCCGCGAGGGCTTCGATCAGTTTGAAGTCCTCTTCGGAACCGACACCGCGGCCACCCGAGACCACGACGCCTGCCGAGGTCAGTTCAGGTCGATCGCTTTCGGCGACCTTGTCCTCGACCCATTCGCTGAGGCCGGGATTGTCACCCGCCGAGATGGTTTCGATCGGGGCCGAACCACCGTCACCGGCCGCATCAAAGGTCGAGGTGCGGAAGGTGACGACCTTTTTGGCATCGTTCGAGCGGACCGTCTGCACGGCATTGCCGGCATAGATCGGGCGTTCGAACGTGTTGCCGTCAACCACGCCCGAGGCATCTGAGATCACCATCACGTCCAGCAGTGCGGCAACACGCGGCATCACGTTCTTGGCGTCGGTGGTGGCGGGCGCAACGATATGCTCGTAATCACCGGCCAGCGACACGATCAGCGCAGCGGTGGATTCCGCCAGGCGGTGGCCGAGGCTTGCGTCTTCGGCGACCAGCACTCTGGACACGCCGTCGATCTTGGCGGCGGCTTCGCCCGCGGCGGCGGCAGAGCCCCCGGCACAGAGCGCGGTCACGTCACCCAGGGCCTTGGCGGCGGTCACGGCCTTGGCGGTGGCGTCCAGCGACAATTCGCCATTGTTCACTTCGGCAAGGAGAAGAACAGCCATTACACAGCCCCCGCTTCTTTGAGTTTCTCGACCAGTTCGTCGACCGAGCCGACGATGATCCCAGCGGCGCGGGCCTCGGGTTCGGCCGTGCTGACGATTTCCAGGCGCGGGGCGACTTCGACGCCGTAATCGGCGGCGGTTTTTTCGTCCAACGGCTTTTTCTTGGCCTTCATGATATTCGGCAGCGAGGCATAGCGCGGTTCGTTCAGGCGCAGGTCGACGGTGACGATGGCCGGCATTTTGACCTTGATAGTTTGCAATCCGCCGTCGACTTCGCGGGTCACGTTGGCGCTGTCGCCGTCGATCTCCAGTTTGGAGGCGAACGTCGCCTGTGCCCAACCCGTGAGCGCCGCAAGCATCTGCCCGGTGGCGTTCATGTCATTGTCGATGGCCTGTTTACCGCACAGAACGATACCTGGCTGTTCTTCGTCGATCACCGCTTTCAGCAGCTTCGCCACGGCGAGGGGTTCGATGTCGGTATGCACATCGTCGGCGGCGACAATCAGGATCGCCCGGTCGGCCCCCATGGCCAAAGCTGTCCGCAGCGTTTCCTGCGCCTGCTTTACGCCGACCGAGACCGCAATGATCTCTTCGGCTTTGCCGGCCTCTTTCAGTCGGATCGCCTCCTCGACGGCAATTTCGTCAAACGGATTCATCGACATTTTCACGTTGGCGAGATCAACGCCCGATCCGCCCGCTTTGACGCGAACCTTCACGTTATAGTCGATCACGCGTTTGACAGGCACCAGCACCTTCATTATGAGGCTCCTTTTTTTGATGTTCGGCCATCGGGAAGTGTCCGATGGGAAACGCGACTTCACTTGGTAGTTTCGTTCAGCTTCCAGAGATTGTTCACCACGTCACTGCCATCTTCGAAAACCCGGTTTAATGTGTTTTCAACTTGCCAAATGCAGCTGATTTTGTGGCTCGCCTTTTTGGCGCCCATGCCAACAATCGACGCAACCGCCACCGGGTACCTTGCTTGTAAGGTACATGTGGACGAGGTGTTTGTAGCTCTTGCTGTCCTTGATCCCCTTCAGGCTGAGGCTTTCCAATTGGGTGGACGACGTGCGGCAGCTGGCATCGCATGTCTTCGATCACAATCCTGAGCTGGCAGCCCTGGTTACAGCCTGCAGCAATGATTTCGTCAACGCGCACCAGATCGGCGACCCCTTTGGTTCCAAGACGACAGTTTTTTTGTCAGCATTTAGGTTTCCTTTTTACTGACTAGTAAGTAATAAATAGCTGAAGCAGTCAACAAAAAATATTGACGCTTTTTCATAAGCTTGGGGATAGCTATCAGAAGAAGCGGGTGCTTTGCCGCGTTCAAACGAGAATCAGAAGTAGTGTGTTATCGTGCCAAGCACATTGTCCGTTCAATATATGCGTTGCGGTCTGTGAACTCTCGTTTCTGCTTGCGCCCGCTCAGTGCCGGTCGGGAACAAGGGAAAAGCACATTTGCGACCCATCGGCTTTAGCCAAAAAAAGACGGGCTCTCGAATTCCCGAGGATCGCAAATACTTAACATAATTTCAATTATGCGATTTCTATCAAACCCCAGGGCACATTCTAAACTGGGTTGCGACAAATCCCCTATCTTGCTGAAAAGCAAGGAGAACGGACATGGCCCACACAGAGCTGGATTTACGTGAAAGACGCGCAATCGAAGACATGCTGAATGCAAAAGTGCCGGTGAGCAAGATCGCAGCGGAGATCGGCAGGCATCGCTCGACCGTGTATCGCGAGATCAAGCGGAACTATTTTGTCGACGATGAGCTGTCGTATCTGAACGGATACTACGGAATGAATGCTCAGAAATACGCATCCGATCGACGCGCA
The DNA here is from genome assembly GCF_028890025.1 of Phaeobacter sp. PT47_59. NCBI lineage: Bacteria > Pseudomonadati > Pseudomonadota > Alphaproteobacteria > Rhodobacterales > Roseobacteraceae > Phaeobacter > Phaeobacter sp. PT47_59. The sequence goes on along the minus strand of NZ_JARCJL010000039.1, from coordinate 2,514 downwards.
CGGCGTCGCAAATTGATCCGACTTGTTGATCTGCGGTCCCATGTCATCGCTCAGTTGAAGATCGGCTGGACGCCGGAACAGATCGCTGGACGCCTCGGTTTTGATGGCCAGCCCGTGCGCGTCAGTCACGAGACGATCTACGCTTATGTCTACAGCGCTGAAGGCCAATCTGAGCAACTGGCGCGTCATCTGCCCAGTCGAAGAAAGAAACGGCAGCCACGCTACGCCAGACGGCCCAGAGGCCAGGTATTTCCACCGGATCGGTCCATTCATCAACGCCCGGACTATGTGAAGACGCGTGAGACTTTCGGCGAGTGGGAAGGCGATCTGATGATCTTTGAACGTTCTCAAGGCACCATGAATGTCGCCTCACTGGTCGAACGCAAGACCCGGTTTGCCGTCCTGTTCCGCAACAACGACCGCAGCTCGACGCACTTTATCAACAAGCTGATGGACATCATGGAACCCCTGCCCCAGCCAGCCCGTCGCTCCATCACCTTTGATAGAGGCTTCGAGTTCCGCGAGTGGCGCAAGTTAAAGTCCGGCATCGGCACCGACAGCTGGTTCTGCGATCCGCAAGCCCCATGGCAGAAAGGATCCGTCGAGAACCTGAACAAGCGGGCGCGACGATATCTCCCCCGAGACACCCAGCTCGCAGCGCTCTCAAATCGCACTATGAAGGCGATTTGTGACTACCTCAACGGAACGCCCAGAAAGTGCCTCGGCTGGCGCACCCCGACCGAAGCGTTCAGAGAAGAGATGATGAAACTGAGATAGCGGAAACCGTCGCAACGACCCTTGAGCCATCACAGGCACACGCTACCCTCAACTGCGACTCTTGTTAGAAAACAGTAGTTTATCTGACGAGAGGAATCGCTATGGGAACGTCTTACACGCAATTGAGTATCACAGAACGACGCAAAATAGAACGCTGGAGGCACGCTAAAGTCCCCGTTGACGAAATGGCACGGGTTTTGAAGCGCTGCAGGTCGACGATATTCCGCGAATTAAAGCGCAATCATTTCTCAGATGAGAGCATGCCGAAAAACGATGGGTATTACGGTGCAGCAGCGCATTTGATGCAGGCGGATCGTCGTGCACGGGACCGTAAGCTCATCAAATATCCAGAACTTTGTCAGCGTGTCATTGAGCGGATCAAAGACGGCTGGACGCCCGAGCAGATCAGCAACCGCATGATCCAAGAACGAGCAAAGCCGCGCGTGTGCCAAGAAACGATCTATCGCTACATCTATTCACGCGAAGGCCAGCGCGAGGATCTATGGTGGTACCTGCCAACGCATCGCGTCGCCCGACGTCCTCGACGCACCCGCCGACGTCGAGAACCCAAATTCCACCGTGATGTCAGCATTCTGTTCCGCCCCGATGACGTGGCCCACCGACGTCAATTCGGTCATTGGGAGGGCGATTTGATGCTGTTCAAACAAAAGCTTGGGCAGGCAAACGTCACTTCGCTTGTTGAACGCGTCAGCAGGTTCACGGTGATCCTTAAAAACCCGAACAAGCGCACCAAACCCGTGATGGAAAAGATCGTTGAGGCGATCAAAGACCTGCCCCATCCAGCGCGCAGATCGATCACCTTTGATCGTGGTTCTGAGTTTATGAACTGGCCACATCTACAAGCTGAGATTGGCACGCAAGCCTGGTTCTGTGATCCGTCCTCTCCGTGGCAAAAAGGAACGGTCGAGAACACGAACCGGCGTGCTCGGCGCTGGCTGCCTAGAAAACGTGATATCCGCTCAATGACGGATCAGGACATGAAAGAGATCTGTGACAGACTGAATAATACGCCCCGAAAATGCTTGGGATGGAAAACGCCTGCAGAGGTGTTCCGTGAAAAGATGATGGAGGAAATGCGATGAACCCCCTACCCTGAACCCAACACGAGTCGCGGTTCAAGTGGTGCGCACACAAATTTCGCTGTAGAATTCGCCCTTTACCTCCTCCCTGTGGGCGAATTCCTAGCGGCACCGGTATTGCCGGTGCCGCCCTTTTCCGAAAGAACGATTGAACGGCCCATTATGTTTGCGAGACGGATCATCCCGTGACCTGCGCATCGGCAGGCATCCCAGTCCGGCGATCTCGCGCCGTTCCAAGAATTCTTCTCTGCACCTCCGAATGTAACATATATCGCGTGGCGATATTTCGCGCAGCGTGTCCGTTTCGAGGGCATGAACTTGCGGGACCGAGTAGCACTGAACATCCAGGAATTGAGACGCGCCCGCGGCCTCAGCCAGGAGGAGCTTGCTCATCGGGCCGACGTGAGCCGCGGCCATATGGGCAAGGTCGAGAACGCCAAGTTCGCGGCCTCCCTCGGGCATTGCCAACTTATTTGCACCCGGCTGAATGCGGCCTGCTCCGCGCCCGTCATGCGGTCATCTCGAGTGCGTAGCCGTTCCAAAGATCAAAGGCATCGGATCGGGCGTGGCGGTACGATGTGGCGGTAAGACGATAGCGGCGGGGACGGAAGAACATGTTGATCTGGTCATGTGCGTC
>NZ_JARCJL010000038.1:0-27230 GCF_028890025.1 Phaeobacter sp. PT47_59 | reverse complement strand
CTGATCGCACCGATCGCGATGGAAGACGGCCTGCGCTTCGCCATCCGCGAAGGCGGCCGCACCGTCGGCGCCGGCGTTGTGTCGAAGATCATCGAGTAATCACAGCGATGCTGTGATGGTTGCGACAGGGTATCCGCGCTTCGGCGCGGATGTCCCGAGAGCAACTCGGTACCAAATAGAAAGGGCGCCCTTGCGGCGCCCTTTTTCTATGCGGCACCGGCGGATCAGGGCAGGCTCCGACCAGGGGCCGAAGGCCGTCTTGCAAAAGCTCCGGTGGAGCTTTTGAGGCCGCAGGAGGCGGGAGCCTCGGGTGCGCAAAGCGCGCCCGCCCTCCGGCCTGGTCGGGCGCGGCCTGAACGCGGGGCGTCCGGGCGTTGGTCTGCGTGTGGAGTTGGAATGGGGTCGCTGATCGGAGCCGTCAGCAATCGGCTTAGCGCTTGATCGGGTCCAGCTCCCGGCCGACCGCGCGATCTGCCCTGTCGGTGATCTCATCGAGGCTCGCCTCGAGGCTTTGGCGCAGGCTCTCGGCCTCATCGTCGGTCGGTTTCTTTGGCACCACCTCCTGCCACTCCTGGCAGATCAGAACACCGCGGGAAAACGGCAGTGGCAGCATCTGCCGATCCCAGGTCGGCAGTTTCAGCACCCTTCGCTCGGCAAAGGCGACGGTGAAGACCCGGCAGTCGGTCATGCGTGCCCAGGTGATCGGCACGCCGGACGAAATCCGGGCCGGGCCGCGCGGCCCATCTGCGGCAATCCCGATCGAACAACCCTCCTTGGTGCGGCGCAGAACCTCGCGCGACAGGGCGACATGGCGCTTGTGGCTGGACATGGGGATGGTTTCAAAGCCGAGGCGGACCAGGATCTGCCCGGCTAGCCGCCCGGCGCGCGCGGCCGAGGTCAGCGCGCAGATCCGCCCCAAAGAGGTGTCGAACAGGTAGGGGGCCATGATCAGCCGTTGATGCCAGAGGACAAAGATCACCGGCTCGCCGCGCGCCACGCAGGCGTCCATTTCTTCGAAACCGGAGCGCTGCCAGCGCGAGGTTCGATAGGCGAATCGCACATAGCTGGCGAACAGGGCTTCGATGCTGCGGTTGAAGCGCGGGCTGTCTGCAATACGTTTTCTGAGGCTCACGGCGGGGGTCCTTTCACCCCCGTCATAATCCAGCAATCGGATGTCTGCCAGCCCGGCGACGGGCCGCTACACGATTGCCTGGATTTCGCGCCATTTCCCTCTTGCCTCCTGCGCGGCAGTGGCTTAGGAACTGCCGCACCGTAGGGGTATAGCTCAGTTGGTAGAGCGACGGTCTCCAAAACCGTAGGTCGCGGGTTCGAACCCTGCTGCCCCTGCCATTTCCCAACATCCACGCAGGTGCAAGCTACCGGTCAGAGTGATCCGTGCCGCGAGTAGCGTGTGCGATATTGCGTGTAGCCAAAGCTGCCCCGCAATCGCCGCAAGCGATCGGGGGCAGCTTTGGATCTGGTTCACGCGGCGGCGCTGACTTTTTCACCGCCTGGCGATGTGCTTCGCGTCTTGAACGCGGGAACGTCCACATGGGCCGGGGGCAGACCCTTCAGGTAGCGGTCAAAGATCATGTCGAACCCCTGTTCGAGATCACGCGCAAACCCTTCGGTGTCGAACAGGGGCGACGACAGGCGGGTCCGCATCAGCTTGCCACGCAAAGCGGCCAGGGCCTCCAGGTCGTGCGCCAGGGTCAGGGCCTTTTCTTCATACTCCGCTTCAGTCTTGACGATCATCTCGGGCAGTCCCACCGCGCTGACAAGGCTGGCGCCAACCCGGGAGGCGAATTGGCGGCCGGGCATGGTCAGCACCGGAAGACCGGCCCAAAGCGCGTCGCTGGCCGTGGTATGGGCATTCATCGTGAATGTGTCGAGGAACAGGTCTGCAACGCGGTGCCGGGCCAGGTGCTCTGCCTGCGCGATACGCGGAGCGAAGACAAGCCGATCCGGATCAATGCCGCGCGCCTTGGCTTCGCGGCGCAGGTTGTCCCGCGACAAGGCACCTGTATCCAGCAGCCACAGGGTGCTGCCCGGTGTTTGGTTCAGAAGCCGCATCCAGATGTCGTATTCACGTGGGGTAATCTTGTAGCTGTTGTTGAAGCAGCAGAAGACCACGCCGTCATCCGGGAGCCCGCAGTCGCGCCGGGTGAACTGCTGCCCGGAAATGATGCGCTCCCGGTCATTGACCTGGTAGCTGTGCGGCATGCGGATCAGGTGCTCTTCGAAGAAGCGTTCGCTGCCAAGCGGGCAGGTGACGGGATCACCGATCAGGTAGTCGAAGGCCGTGCTTCCCATGGTGCCGGGATAGCCCAGGTAGGAGACATGCAGCGGCGCCAGGCGCTCGGCGAAAAGCTCACACCGTGTCTCACCGGTATAGCCCTTCAGGTCGATGGCGATATCCAGACCATCGGCTTGCACTGTTTCGATCAGTTGCCGGTCCGGCATTCCGGCCACATCGCGAAAACGCGCTACATTGCGGGCAACGCGGCTGCGCGCCTCGTCTGAGGGGGCCGTGCCATAGGAATAGGCTGTGATCTCGAAGCGGTTGCTGTCGTGTTTGGCAAAGAGGCCGCCCATCAGGTGCATGGTCGCGTGATCCTGAAAGTCGGCGGACAAGTAACCGATACGCAGTTTTTGCGGGCGTTGGGCTGGGCGTGCCGCTGTTGAGTGGGCCGGGCTTGGTAGTTTTTCGTTGGCATAGGCCTGCGTGCGAAGCCGCAGCAGATCCGGGTTGTCCTCCAGGGTCATCATGATGAAGGGAGAGCAGGATACCCCTTGCAGGCCCATATTGCGTCGATGATCGCCGTACTCATCGACCCAGTCCCAATCATTGATCTGCGCCTTCATGTGCAGTTTCTGGGCACGGGCGCGGTCATCGCCGGGATTGGCGTCCAGAACCGCTTCGAAATTGCGAATCGCATCTTCCTGATTGCCGGAAGCCAGCTCGATCTGGCCAAGGTTGAAGCGGGCCTCGGTAAGATCGGGAGACAGTTCAGAGGCCTTTTCGTACAGCTGTTTCGCCTCTGCCAGCTTGCCCATGCGCCGCAGGGTATTGGCGAAATTATAGATCAATTTCGGATTGTCAGGGCAGAGTTTCGATGCACGCTCCAACAGGTCTACGGCTTCGGCCATCTGATCCTGGTCCGACAGGATATTGGCCAGGTTGTTGAGCGACACAAGATGGTTGCCATCCAGGGACAGGGATTTTCGATAGAGCGCGATTGCATCGCTGGTGCGGCCCATCCGGTTGCAGACCTCGGCCATCGCGGCATAGGTGCCGGGCGCGCGCGGGTTGAGCTCGCAGGCCTTGTTGAGACAGGTCGCGGCTTCATCCAGGTTTCCGGCTTTCAGGTGGCACTGGCCAAGCGTGTCCCAAAGGAAATGCGACCGCCGGTAGGTGTTGAGAAGGGAGGCGCAGGAAGAGGCGGTTGCCTGATACTGTCCAGCGGCAAAACTTGCGGCAAGCTTCTTCTGGACCTCCGTCGGGGGATTTTGTTCGCTTTGCATCCGCTGCTGCAGGGAATCTAGCGCCTTTCGGGCACGGGTGTTCTTTGGGTACTTGCTCAGAATGTCACTATAGACGAGCGCCGCGTCATCCAGTTTCGCGTTGCGTTCCAGGCGCTGAGCTTTGTTCAAAGAGGTTGCGATGGTCATGGAGTCCTGTCTCATTTGCACGCTATGGTCGACCGCTGCACCTTCTGGTGGCTTACCGGGCCGTTGGCATCACAATGGCGTAAGAGAATTAAAAATCGATTGATCCCAATTTGCGTTGGTTTTGTGGGATTGCAGCCGCAGCCATGCCCCGCGTCATAGGGGCTTTCCCAGAGCCGATTGAACTTGGTTGGTGCAGCTCATAGGCTGGTCTGGAAACCCCAAGGGGACCGGCATCCGATGAACGACTCGACTGACACAAATCCCTATTCCGGCCTTCCGGATACGGCCTTTTGGCGCACGGCGGTGGCCGCCCATAACCCGTTGGAGATCTCCGGACTGTGGGTGCCTGAGTTTGCGATTCTTCCCAAGCACAGGGTTGTCACCGCGGGATCCTGCTTTGCGCAGCACTTCAGCCGGGCCCTGCGCGCGCGCGGATACAATTGGCTGGATGCAGAACCGGCGCCGGACCTGCTGACCGAGGAACAGGCACGCAGCTTCAACTACGGTATCTTTTCCACCCGGACGGGAAACATCTACACCGCGCGGATGCTGCGCCAGTGGCTGGAGCTTGCGCTGGGCGAAGCGGATCCAGAAGCTGCCGCCTGGACAGAGGTCTGGAAAACAGAAGGTCGCTTCCAGGATCCCCTGCGGCCGGTGATCGAGCCGGGCGGGTTCCTGTCGCGCGATGAGCTGTTCTCGGCCAGGGCCGCGACGCTGGCCGCCCTGCGCCGGGCGGTGCGCCGGGCGGATGTGTTCGTTTTCACCATGGGGCTGACCGAAAGTTGGCGCAACCTGCAGACAGGGGCCGAATATGCCCTGTGTCCAGGCACGGCTGGCGGCGTCTTCGATCCGGACCGGCATCAATTCTGCAATCAGCGGTATCCGGAGATCCATCGTGACATGACGGTGGCATTGGATCTTCTGCGTGCGGCGAATCCCGGCCTCAAGGTGCTGCTCACGGTCTCTCCGGTGCCGCTCACGGCGACAGCCTCGGGGCAGCATGTTCTGACCGCCACCTCCTATTCGAAATCCGTGCTGCGGGCGGTCGCGGGCGATCTGGCGGCGGATCGCGACGGTGTCGATTACTTCCCGTCCTACGAGATCATCACCCATCCCGCCTTTCGCGGCATGTTCTATGCCAGCAATCAGCGCAGCGTTGTGGCCAAGGGGGTGGACCATGTGATGGAAAGCTTCTTTGCCGCGCAGCAGGCACATTTTCCGCAACCCGCGCGGCAAGGCATCAAGCCCCCACCCGCCGAGGAGCGCAGCGCGCGGGCCGTGAAATGCGAAGAGGAAATGCTTGATGCCTTTGCAAGATAACCCTTCGATCTGCGTCTTTGGCGACAGCCATATCGCCTGTGTCAAACGGGCCGTCGATGACGGGCGGGTGGACATTCCCGCCGATCGGCTCGAGTTCTGGGGCGCAAGCGGCCCCGATTTTCGCGGGATCCATCTGCGGGGCGGTCGTCTGAAACCCATGACCGAAGAGGCCCGTGCCCAGGTGCAGATGATCAGTTCCAGGGGGCGCGACAGTCTTGGTGCCGGGGATTTTGACGCTTTCCTGTTTGTCGGCAGCCGGTTGCGCTCTCATAGCTATATCGTGCCGATGCTGTGGCGAGCCCGGGATGAGGCGGGATACCTCAGCCAGGCGGTGCGCGATGCGGTGCTGGATCGCTGGCTGACCGGCTGCCGGGCCTATCGCGCGGCCCGTGCCTTTGCCGCCACCGGCAAGTCGCGGGTGTTCTTCTCACCGGCGTCTTTCATGAACGACCAGATCATGGACGAAAAGACGATTGCCAGGACGATCAACCAAGAGGCCAGCGCCAGCGCGCGCGCGGATCTGTGGAACGGGGTGGCGCAGCGCATGGGCCGCGACGGGGTGACGCTGATTGCCCAGCCCGAGCAAACCGTGACGCGCGGTTGCCTGACCAAGATCGACTACGCATCAGAGCGCGCCGTAGAGATGCGCGATCCGGTGCACAAGAATGGCGCCTATGGCGCGCTGATACTGGAGCAGCTGTTTTTGCAGCTGGAGAGTGAAGCCGTCGGCAGCCAGCCCCGCGCCGATACCCCGGCCGATACCCCGACCGAGGCCTAAACCGGCGCGGCGGGGCTTGAATTTGCTGCGCGCAGCGGCTAAATCCCGGCGAACCTGCCAGCAGAGAGATCCCGCCACATGGCCATGACAAATCCAGTTCAGTTCATCCAGCAAGTCCGCGCTGAGGTCAGCAAGGTCGTCTGGCCGACCCGTCGCGAGGTCCTGCTGACCACGGTGATGGTCTTTATCATGGCAGCGCTGACTGCGGCCTTCTTTGCCCTGGTGGACCTGCTGATCCGCTTTGGCCTGACCGGGCTCTTGGGGATGTTCGGCTGATCCCATCGGGGGCGGCGGCTTGCGGTGCGCCAAAAGCTGCGCTGCCTCTTGATCTCGCTTCCGCCTGAGGGTAGTTCAGCCGATAACTCTGACATGGGCGTGCGGCGAATCGTGTTGCGCGCCGATTTTTGTTAGGGCCACGGCCCCTGGCCGAAACGGAATTATGATGAAGGCGGCGCATAGCGCCCGGCAAAACAAGGACGATCAGGCTCATGGCGAAACGGTGGTATTCGGTCAGCGTTCTTTCGAACTTCGAAAAGAAAATCGCAGAGCAGATCCGCACCTCGGTTGCCGAACACGGCCTTGAGGACGAGATCGACGAAGTTCTGGTCCCCACCGAAGAGGTGATCGAGGTCCGCCGCGGCAAGAAGGTCACCACCGAGCGCCGCTTCATGCCCGGCTACGTGCTGGTGCATATGGAAATGTCCGACCAGGGCTATCACCTGATCAACTCGATCAACCGCGTCACCGGCTTCCTGGGTCCGCAGGGCCGCCCGATGCCGATGCGCGATGCCGAGGTAAAGGGCATCCTGGGCCGCGTCGAAGAGGGCGTCGAAGCGCCGCGCACGCTCATCTCATTTGAGGTCGGCGAGAAGGTCAAGGTCAACGACGGCCCCTTCGAGGATTTCGACGGCATGGTCGAAGGCGTGGACGACGAGAACCAGAAGCTCAAGGTCACCGTGTCGATCTTCGGCCGCGAAACCCCGGTCGAGCTGGACTTCACCCAGGTCACCAAGCAGGGCTGATCACCCTCGCAATTGAAATTGAGGGCGCCGTGTTGCTTCGTGCAGCGCGGCGTTTCTCTTTGTCTTGCGTCGATTGCAGCTTTGCGGAGCTATGCTGACGTCTGGCTTGTCCCGACCTTTGACTGCGTTTCGCGCAAAGAGGCTTGTCCAGACGACACATCATTGGCAGTTTGCACCTATTGGCGTTCCACTTGGGGCACGTCTAACAAGGCAAGATCCTCATGTCCCGTTCGCCTACAGTGCCGGATCACTCTTCAATGAGTTCCGCCCCCACTCGCCCTTGGTTGGTTCTGGCCGGTCTGGCGCTCGGCGTCACAGTGACAAACGGATTTGCCCGGTTTGCCTATGGTCTGCTCCTGCCCGCGATGAAGTCCGAGCTGGGGTGGAATTATGCGCAAGCCGGCTGGTTGAACACCGCGAACGCGCTTGGCTATATCGCCGGGGCGGTCCTGACGATGTTCCTGATCCGGCAGGTCTCGCCGTCTCGCCTGTTTGCCTTTGGTCTGATCACGACCACGCTGGCGCTTCTGGCCACCGGGCTCAACGCGGCGCTGTGGTGGCAGACGCTCTGGCGCATTCTGGCGGGCATCTTTGGCGCGATGTCGTTTTCAACCGCAGGCGCCCTGGCTGCCGGGCTGTTTCAGGGCGACCCTCGCCGCAATGCGCTGGCCATTGCAATCCTGTTCGGCTCGGGTGGGGGGCTGGGCATCGTGCTGGCCGGGGCCTCGTTGCCGCTGATGCTTGACGCGTTTGGCCCCGGGTCCTGGCCGATGGGGTGGATTGTGATCGGTGCGGTCAGCCTGTCGTTCTTGCCGCTTGGGCTTTGGGCCGCCTTGCAGCTGCGCCCCGCCGCCCAATCACAGACCAAGGCCACCCCTTTGCCGGTGCGCAGTATGCTTCCGGAATTGGCCGGCTACGCAGGGTTCGGGCTGGGCTACATTGTCTATCTCACCTTTTTGTCCGAGTGGATGACGGGGCAGGCGGCAGGTGCTGGCTTCATCGCGCTGGTCTGGGTCATCCTTGGCCTGTGCATCTGTGTCTCGCCGATCGTTTGGCGTCCTGTTCTGGCACGCTTCCGCTCGGGATTGCCGCTGGCGTTGATCCTGTCCGGCATCGCCATCGGATCAGCCCTGCCTGTCGTACTGCCCAGCGGGTCGGCGCTGCTGATCTCGGCGGTGGTATTCGGTCTGTCGGTCTTCATGGCCCCCGGCGCGGTCACCAATTTCTCACGACAGAACCTGCCTCCAGAAAGCTGGGGGCGTGCGATCAGCCTGTTTACAGTTGTTTTCGCCGTGGCTCAGACCCTCGGCCCCTATGGTGCCGGTTTGGTTGGAGATGTGTTCGACAATATCGGCATCAGCCTTTTGGCTGCGGCCGGTCTGTTGCTGGGGGGGGCGGTCTTCGCCCTGATGCAAAGACCGCTGTAGCGTGGCGGTGCCCTGACCGGTCAGATCGCGCCGGATCGGACTTTGGCCGCAAGCTCGGATACCAGTTCAGCAATCGTCTCGGAGGCTTCGGCCCGCATCGCGCAAAAGCAAATGCCGGCCAGGCCGCTGTTCAAGTGTCGTGTCAGTTTGACCGGTTCGCTGTCTTCAGGCAGTTCGCCCGCGTCGATGGCGGATTGAAAGGCAGCCTCGAACACCCTGTCGTTGGCCTCCAGCAGCTTGATCATCTGGCTGCGGATTGCGCTGTCTTCTGCGCCAAGCTCGAGCGCGGTCTTGACCATGAAGCAGGTTCGGATCGGCGCCTGGGCATTGGACAGCGGGTGTGCTTGTTCGATGAAGGCCGCCAGCCCGTCCAGGTGGGACGATGCCCGTTCCATCACGCGCTCGCGCTCGGCGTTCAGCCAGTCGCTGTAGCGCTGCATGCTCAGGGCAAAGAGCTTCGCCTTGCTGCCAAAGGCCGCATAAAGCGATCCGGGATGCATCCCCGTGACGCGTTCCAGGTCTTTCAGGGAGGTCGACGCAAACCCATGCGCCCAAAACTGCCGCATGGCGTTGTTCAGCGCCGCGTCCTTGTCGTGATTCATGCTCATGGCCGGATGATACCCGTCTGGACAGGCGAGGCCAATCTCACATTTGAGTGATTGCTCAATTGTCACCTTGAGCGATCACTCAAGTTGCCTATGTTTGCCCTACACACACCAGATCCAAAGGACTTCACGATGACCCACTTCCCCCGCCATACCGCCGAAACCGCCCCGGACGCCGCAAAGGACCGCTTGGTTGCCTCTGAAAAGGCCTTCGGGTTTCTGCCGGGGCTCTATCAGGTGATGGCCGATGTGCCGCAGCTTCTGGAGATCTACCAGCGCACGCATGAGGCCTTCATGAACACCAGTTTCAACACCGCGGAACTGACCGTTGTCTGGCAGACCATCAACGTCGAACATGAATGCCACTATTGCGTGCCGGCCCACACCGGGATTGCCCATTCCATGAACGTGGATGCCGATGTGATCGAGGCGCTGCGCAACGAGACACCGCTGGCCGATCCCAAGCTGGAAGCCCTGCGCAGCTTTACCCTGGCGTTGGTGCGCGGTCGCGGCAATGTCACCCCGGCTGAATCCGAGGCTTTCTATGCGGCGGGATATGGCTCGCGGCAGGTGTTGGAAATCATCCTGGGTCTCTCGCAGAAAGTCCTCAGCAACTACACCAACCACGTAGCCCAGACCGCCGTTGACCCCGCGTTCCAGGCCTTTGCCTGGGAGAAGGCGGACAAGGCGGCCTGAGGTCATCCAAGGCTTGTGCCATCTTCGAAGGCCTCTGCCCTGTCGGTGGGGGCCTTTCCTGTGCCTGCGGCGCGGTCGCATGATCCGCAGATGTGGCCGTGGGTATAGGGGAGGGCAGGGGCGGTGACGGCCTTTGCATTGTTCCCTTGCCAATTCATCGAAACAGGCGTAGATGCCCCCTCTATCGTCTTCGGGCGAGATTCTCTCGTGGGAGGTTGATGGGTCGCGACCCTGATACCGCACCACGCAACACAGAACCGGGTGGAACGCGTTTCGCCCCAGTTGAAAGGAACACCAGATGGCCAAGAAGCTTGCTGGTACGATGAAGCTGCAGGTTCCTGCAGGTCAAGCCAACCCCTCCCCGCCGGTCGGCCCGGCGCTGGGTCAGCGCGGCATCAACATCATGGAATTCTGCAAGGCGTTTAACGCCAAGACGCAGGAAATGGAGCCCGGCGCGCCGTGCCCGACCGTGATCACCTACTATCAGGACAAGTCCTTCACCATGGACATCAAGACGCCGCCCGCGTCTTACTACCTGAAGAAGGCCGCCAAGGTGAAATCCGGTGCGAACAACCCGTCCCGTGAGACCGTCGGCACCGTGACCGTTGCACAGGTCCGTGAGATCGCCGAAGCGAAGATGAAAGATCTGAGCGCCAACGACGTTGAAGCGGCGATGCAGATCATCCTGGGCTCTGCCCGCTCCATGGGCATCGAGGTGAAGTAAGATGGCAAAGCTCGGTAAACGTACCCGCGCAGCGCGCGAAGCCTTCGCAGGCAAAGAGAACCTGACCGTCGAAGAAGCCGTTGCACTGGTCAAGGCCAACGCAACCTCCAAATTCGACGAGACCATCGAAATCGCCATGAACCTGGGCGTTGACACCCGTCACGCGGACCAGATGGTGCGCGGCGTCGTCGGTCTGCCCAACGGCACCGGCAAGGCGATGCGCGTTGCGGTCTTCGCACGTGGCGCCAAGGCGGATGAAGCCAAGGAAGCCGGCGCGGATATCATCGGCGCAGAGGACCTGATGGAAACCATCCAGGGCGGCACCATCGATTTCGATCGCTGCATCGCAACCCCGGACATGATGCCCATCGTTGGTCGTCTGGGTAAGGTTCTTGGTCCCCGCAACCTGATGCCGAACCCCAAGGTCGGCACCGTGACCATGGACGTCAAGGCAGCTGTTGAAGCGGCCAAGGGCGGCGAAGTGCAGTTCAAGGCGGAAAAAGGCGGCGTTGTGCACGCAGGCGTCGGCAAAGCCTCCTTCGACGAAGCCAAGCTGGTCGAAAACGTCCGTGCCTTTGTTTCGGCCGTTGCTAAGGCAAAACCCTCGGGTGCCAAGGGCGCTTACATGAAGAAGATCGCGCTGTCTTCGACCATGGGTCCCGGCGTCACCGTCGATGTGGAAAAGGCCGTCAGCGAATAAGCTGCGCCTCCTGAGTTTTGAATGGCCCGCATGGTGTGAACCCTGCGGGCCATTTCACGTTTTGGGGCGGAAAACCGGGTGCCGCCTGCTGTGCTGGCGCGTTTTTGCAAACCTGTGATTTACCTCTTGGAAATCCGCTGCGAAGCGACTATCAACCCCTTGAGGTAAAGCGTGCGATTCGTCGTGCGCTTTATTTCATTTCGTCCAAGATGGTGGGTGGCCTCTCGATCGGGCCTTAATTTCCCTCCTGAGACGGGAAAGACCAAGATTAGATCGAGGGTTTCTGTACCCTCGGGCGACTTTGGCTAACCCCGTATTGCGGACTTGAACGCCGGGCCATCTGGTCTGGCACATCAATGAGCCGGGGAGCGCAAGCCCCCCATAACCTGGAGAGAACTGTGGATAGAGCCCAGAAAGAGAAATTGGTCGAAGAGCTCGGCCAGATCTTCGAAAGCTCTGGCGTCGTGGTGGTTGCTCACTACGCCGGTCTGACAGTTGCCGAGATGCAGGATCTTCGGGCGCGCGCACGCGATGCCGGAAGCGCCGTGCGTGTTGCCAAGAACAGGCTCGCCAAAATCGCCCTGGAGGGTAAGCCGTGTGCAAGCATGGCCGACCTGCTGACAGGGATGACCGTTCTGACCTACTCCGAGGACCCCGTGGCAGCTGCCAAGGTGGCCGAGGACTTCGCCAAGGATAACAAGAAGTTTGAGATCCTCGGCGGTGCAATGGGTGAGAACGCTCTGGACCGCGCAGGCGTCGAAGCCGTGTCGAAAATGCCGTCCCGCGAGGAGCTTATTGCCTCCATCGTTGGCTGCATCGGCGCACCCGCTTCCAACATCGCCGGCGCAATTGGCGCACCTGCAAGCAATATCGCAAGCATCCTTTCGACCATCGAAGAGAAGGCGGAAGCTGCATAAGCGGTTGGCACTGAATGACCGGGGTAGGGCACGTGCCCATACGCTGGAAACACACACTTTAAAACGGAAAGAGCTGATAAAATGGCTGATCTGAAGAAACTGGCAGAAGAGATCGTTGGTCTGACCCTGCTTGAAGCACAAGAACTGAAAACCATCCTCAAAGACGAGTACGGCATCGAGCCCGCAGCTGGCGGCGCCGTCATGGTTGCAGCTGGTGGCGACGCCGGTGGCGCAGCTGAGGAAGAAAAGACCGAATTCGACGTCGTTCTGAAGAACGCCGGCGCTTCCAAGATCAACGTGATCAAAGAAGTTCGCGGCATCACCGGTCTGGGCCTGAAAGAAGCCAAAGAACTGGTCGAAGCCGGCGGCAAGATCAAAGAAGGCGTCTCCAAGGACGAAGCCGAAGACATCAAAGGCAAGCTGGAAGCAGCTGGCGCCGAAGTCGAGCTGGCCTAAGCCTCGCTTGCGGGACATAGGGGCGGGGGTTCTTCGAAACCCTGCCTCGCGCTCCCTCAGAATTTGGCTGGATCCGGGGAAAACCCGGGTCCAGCCGAACCTGTCTCAGAAAGGGACCTTTTCGATAGGGCCTTTTCTTAGACGCGGTTCAAGTGATCGGGAGGCGGCCATTCGGGACGGCAGCCATGAATTGATCCGAACGCTCTATCTCGTATGGGCAAGATGCCGAAGCCCGGCGGCATCCTTGTCCGGTGAGAAATTCGAAAGGTGACATCTGACATGGCTCAAACGTTCCTTGGCCAGAAACGTCTTCGCAAATACTACGGCAAGATCCGCGAAGTGCTGGATATGCCGAACCTCATCGAGGTTCAGAAATCTTCCTACGACCTGTTCCTTCGCTCTGGCGACGCTGAGGCGCCCCAGGATGGCGAAGGCATCAACGGCGTCTTCCAGTCGGTCTTCCCGATCAAGGATTTCAACGAAAACTCCGTTCTGGAATTCGTGAAATACGCGCTGGAAAAGCCGAAGTACGACGTCGAAGAATGCATGCAGCGCGATATGACCTATTCGGCGCCGCTGAAGGTCACCCTGCGTCTGATCGTCTTTGATGTGGACGAGGATACCGGCGCCCGTTCGGTCAAGGACATCAAGGAACAGGACGTCTTCATGGGCGACATGCCCCTGATGACCCCGAACGGCACCTTCGTGGTCAACGGTACCGAGCGCGTGATCGTCAGCCAGATGCACCGTTCGCCCGGCGTGTTCTTCGACCACGACAAGGGCAAGACTCACTCTTCCGGCAAACTGCTGTTCGCCTGCCGCATCATCCCGTACCGCGGCTCCTGGCTCGACTTTGAATTCGACGCCAAGGACATCGTCTTTGCCCGGATCGACCGTCGCCGCAAGCTGCCTGTGACCACCCTGCTTTATGCGCTGGGTCTGGACCAGGAAGGCATCATGGATGCCTATTACAACACCGTCACCTTCAAGCTGGAAAAAAGCCGCGGTTGGGTCACGCCCTTCTTCCCCGAGCGCGTGCGTGGCACCCGTCCGACCTACGACCTGGTCGATGCCGCCACCGGCGAGATCTTTGCCGAAGCCGGCAAGAAGGTCACTCCGCGCGCCGTCAAGAAGATGATCGACGAAGGCTCCATCACCGAGCTGCTGGTGCCGTTTGAGCATATCGTCGGCAAATACGTCGCCAAGGACATCATCAACGAGGAAACCGGTGCCATCTACGTGGAAGCCGGGGACGAGCTGACCCTTGAATACGACAAGGACGGCGACCTGATCGGTGGTACCGTGAAGGAGCTGGTGGATGCCGGTGTCACCGAGATCCCGGTTCTGGACATCGACAACGTCAATGTCGGCCCCTATATGCGCAACACCATGGCGATGGACAAGAACATGGGTCGCGACACCGCGCTCATGGACATCTACCGCGTGATGCGCCCGGGCGAGCCGCCCACCGTCGAGGCCGCATCGGCCCTGTTCGATACCCTGTTCTTCGACAGCGAGCGCTATGATCTTTCCGCGGTTGGCCGCGTGAAGATGAACATGCGCCTGGCGCTGGACGCCGAGGACACCCAGCGGACCCTGCGCAAGGAAGACATCGTCTCCTGCATCAAGGCGCTGGTCGAACTGCGCGACGGCAAGGGCGATGTGGATGACATCGACCACCTGGGCAATCGCCGCGTGCGTTCCGTTGGCGAACTGATGGAAAATCAGTACCGCGTCGGCCTGCTCCGCATGGAGCGCGCCATCAAGGAGCGTATGTCCTCGGTCGAGATCGACACGGTGATGCCGCAGGATCTGATCAACGCGAAACCGGCCGCCGCCGCCGTGCGCGAATTCTTCGGCTCCTCGCAGCTGTCGCAGTTCATGGACCAGACCAACCCGCTGTCGGAAGTGACGCACAAGCGTCGTCTGTCGGCGCTTGGCCCGGGCGGTCTGACCCGCGAGCGTGCGGGCTTTGAGGTCCGCGACGTGCACCCGACCCACTATGGCCGGATGTGCCCGATTGAAACGCCGGAAGGCCCGAACATCGGTCTGATCAACTCGCTGGCGACCTTTGCCCGCGTCAACAAGTATGGCTTCATCGAGACCCCCTACCGTGTCGTCAAGGACGCGCAGGTCACCGACGAAGTGCACTACATGTCCGCGACCGAGGAAATGCGCCACACCGTGGCCCAGGCCAACGCGGCGCTGGATGCGGACGGCAAGTTCCAGAACGATCTGGTCTCGACCCGTCAGTCCGGTGACTACACCCTGGCTCCGCGTGAAAACGTCGACCTGATCGACGTGTCGCCCAAGCAGCTGGTCTCGGTTGCGGCCTCGCTCATTCCGTTCCTGGAAAACGACGACGCCAACCGCGCTCTGATGGGTTCGAACATGCAACGTCAGGCGGTTCCGCTCCTGCGTGCCGAGGCGCCGCTGGTCGGCACCGGCATCGAGGAAATCGTGGCCCGCGACTCGGGCGCTGCGATCATGGCGAAACGCGCAGGTATCATCGACCAGGTCGATGCCCAGCGTATCGTGATCCGCGCCACCGAAGATCTGGAACTGGGCGATGCGGGCGTGGATATCTACCGCATGCGCAAGTTCCAGCGTTCCAACCAGAACACCTGTATCAACCAGCGTCCGCTGGTGAAGGTGGGTCAGGAAGTGCGCAAGGGCGAAGTGATCGCCGACGGTCCCTCGACCGATATGGGTGAACTGGCCCTCGGCAAGAACGTCGTCGTCGCCTTCATGCCCTGGAACGGCTACAACTACGAAGACTCCATCCTGATCTCCGAGCGGATTGCCCGTGACGACGTCTTCACCTCGATCCACATCGAGGAATTCGAAGTCGCCGCCCGTGACACCAAGCTTGGCCCGGAAGAGATCACCCGCGACATCCCGAACGTGGGTGAAGAAGCGCTGCGCAACCTCGATGAGGCGGGTATCGTCTACATCGGCGCGGACGTGGAGCCGGGCGACATCCTGGTCGGCAAGATCACTCCGAAGGGCGAAAGCCCGATGACGCCGGAAGAAAAGCTTCTGCGCGCCATCTTCGGTGAAAAGGCATCGGACGTGCGCGACACCTCGCTGCGCGTGAAGCCGGGCGACTACGGCACCGTGGTCGAGGTGCGTGTCTTCAACCGCCATGGTGTGGAAAAAGACGAGCGCGCCCTGCAGATCGAGCGTGAGGAAGTCGAACGCCTCGCCCGTGACCGCGACGACGAGCTGGCGATCCTGGATCGCAACATCTACGCCCGTCTGCGTGGCATGCTGCTGGGTAAGACCGCCGTCAAAGGCCCCAAAGGTATCAAGGCAGGGTCCGAGATCACCGAAGAGCTGCTGGACTCGCTCAGCCGTGGTCAGTGGTGGATGCTTGCCCTGGAAGACGAGAAGGACGCGCAGATCCTTGAGGCCCTGAACGAGCAGTACGAAGCGCAGAAACGCGCTCTGGATGCCCGTTTCGAAGACAAGGTCGAAAAGGTCCGCCGTGGCGACGATCTGCCCCCGGGTGTGATGAAGATGGTCAAGGTCTTCATCGCCGTGAAGCGCAAGCTGCAGCCGGGCGACAAGATGGCCGGCCGTCACGGCAACAAGGGTGTGATCTCGAAAGTGGTGCCGATGGAGGACATGCCGTTCCTCGCGGATGGTACCCCGGTCGATTTCTGTCTGAACCCGCTGGGCGTGCCGTCGCGTATGAACGTCGGTCAGATCCTTGAAACCCACATGGGCTGGGCCGCGCGCGGTCTGGGCATCAAGGTGGACGATGCGCTGCAGGAATACCGTCGCTCCGGCGATCTCACCCCGGTGCGCGATGCGATGCATCACGCCTATGGCGAGAACGTCTATGACGAAGGTATCGCCGACATGAGCGAGGCCGAGCTGCTGGATGCGGCTGCCAACGTCACCCGCGGTGTGCCGATCGCAACCCCGGTCTTTGACGGTGCCAAAGAGGCAGACGTCAACGATGCGCTGGTGCGCGCTGGCTTTGACACCTCCGGTCAGTCGATCCTGTTCGACGGCCGCACCGGTGAGCAGTTCGCGCGTCCGGTGACCGTGGGCATCAAGTACCTGTTGAAACTGCACCACCTGGTCGACGACAAGATCCACGCACGTTCGACCGGTCCGTACTCGCTTGTTACGCAGCAGCCGCTGGGTGGTAAGGCGCAGTTCGGTGGTCAGCGTTTCGGGGAGATGGAGGTCTGGGCTCTGGAAGCTTACGGCGCCGCCTACACCCTGCAGGAGATGCTCACCGTCAAGTCGGATGACGTCGCAGGCCGGACCAAGGTCTATGAAAGCATCGTCAAGGGCGAAGACAACTTTGAAGCGGGCGTACCGGAATCGTTCAACGTTCTGGTCAAGGAAGTCCGTGGTCTCGGCCTGAATATGGAACTCCTGGATGCGGAGGTTGAGGAGTAAGGGCGTCAGCCCTTCTCCCGTCCCCCCTTCCGCAAGATTTGAGGTATCAAAATGAACCAGGAAATCACCAACAACCCGTTCAACCCGCTGACGCCGCCCAAGGTCTTTGATGAAATCAAGGTCTCGCTGGCGTCGCCGGAACGGATCCTGTCTTGGTCCTATGGCGAAATCAAAAAGCCAGAAACCATCAACTACCGGACCTTCAAGCCCGAGCGTGACGGTCTGTTCTGCGCCCGTATCTTTGGCCCGATCAAAGACTACGAATGCCTGTGCGGCAAATATAAGCGCATGAAATATCGCGGCGTTGTCTGCGAAAAATGCGGTGTGGAAGTCACCCTGCAAAAAGTCCGCCGCGAGCGTATGGGCCACATCGAACTGGCCGCACCCGTCGCGCACATCTGGTTCCTGAAGTCGCTGCCGTCGCGCATCGGCCTGATGCTGGACATGACCCTGCGCGATCTGGAGCGGGTTCTCTACTTTGAGAACTACGTGGTGATCGAGCCGGGCCTCACTGATCTCACCTACGGTCAGATGATGACCGAAGAAGAGTATATGGATGCCCAGGACCAGTACGGCATGGACGCCTTCACCGCCAATATCGGCGCCGAAGCGATCCGTGAGATGCTGGCCGCGATCGATCTGGAAGCCGAAGCCGAGCAGCTGCGCGCCGAACTGGCCGAAGCCACTGGTGAGCTGAAGCCCAAGAAAATCATCAAGCGTCTGAAAGTCGTGGAATCTTTCCTGGAGTCGGGCAACCGTCCGGAATGGATGATCATGACCGTGATCCCGGTCATCCCGCCGGAACTGCGTCCGCTGGTGCCGCTGGATGGTGGCCGTTTCGCGACCTCCGATCTGAACGACCTCTATCGTCGCGTGATCAACCGGAACAACCGTCTGAAGCGCCTGATCGAGCTGCGCGCGCCCGATATCATCGTACGCAACGAAAAGCGGATGCTGCAGGAATCCGTTGACGCCCTGTTTGACAACGGCCGCCGTGGCCGCGTCATCACCGGCGCCAACAAGCGTCCGCTGAAATCGCTCTCGGACATGCTGAAAGGGAAACAGGGCCGCTTCCGTCAGAACCTTCTGGGTAAGCGCGTCGACTTCTCTGGCCGTTCGGTCATCGTGACCGGTCCGGAACTCAAACTGCACCAGTGTGGTCTGCCCAAGAAGATGGCGCTCGAACTGTTCAAGCCCTTCATCTACTCGCGCCTGGAGGCCAAAGGTCTGTCCTCCACCGTGAAACAGGCGAAGAAGCTGGTGGAAAAAGAGCGTCCCGAGGTCTGGGATATCCTCGATGAGGTGATCCGCGAACACCCGGTCATGCTGAACCGTGCGCCGACGCTGCACCGTCTTGGCATCCAGGCGTTCGAACCCACGCTGATCGAAGGCAAGGCGATCCAGCTGCACCCGCTGGTCTGCTCGGCCTTTAACGCCGACTTCGACGGTGACCAGATGGCCGTGCACGTGCCGCTGAGCCTTGAGGCCCAGCTGGAAGCGCGCGTCTTGATGATGTCCACCAACAACGTTCTGTCGCCTGCAAACGGCGCGCCGATCATCGTTCCCTCGCAGGATATGATCCTGGGTCTCTACTATGTGACCCTGGAACGCGAAGGCATGGTGGGTGAAGGCAAGATCTTCGGCACCATCGAGGAAGTCCAGCACGCGCTGGACGCCGGTGAGGTGCACCTGCACTCCAAGATCACCGCGCGCATTCCGCAGATCGACGAGGAGGGCAACGAGGTCCTGCAGCGCTTCGAGACCACGCCGGGCCGTGTCCGTCTGGGCGCTCTGCTGCCGAAGAACGCCAAGGCCCCCTTCGAACTGGTCAACCGTCTGCTGCGCAAGAAAGAGGTCCAGCAGGTCATCGATACCGTCTACCGTTACTGCGGTCAGAAAGAGTCGGTGATCTTCTGTGACCAGATCATGACCATGGGCTTCCGCGAAGCGTTCAAGGCCGGGATCTCCTTCGGCAAGGACGACATGGTGATCCCCGATGGCAAATGGACCATCGTGGACGACACCCGCGAGCAGGTGAAGGACTTCGAACAGCAGTACATGGACGGCCTGATCACCCAGGGCGAAAAGTACAACAAGGTTGTCGATGCCTGGTCCAAGTGTAACGACCGCGTCACCGAGGCGATGATGTCCACCATCTCTGCCGACAAGCGTGACGAGAATGGCGCCGTGATGGAGCCGAACTCGGTCTACATGATGGCCCACTCCGGTGCGCGTGGCTCGGTCACGCAGATGAAACAGCTGGGCGGCATGCGCGGCCTGATGGCCAAGCCGAACGGCGACATCATCGAGACCCCGATCATCTCGAACTTTAAAGAGGGTCTGACCGTTCTGGAGTACTTCAACTCCACCCACGGTGCCCGTAAGGGTCTGTCGGATACGGCTCTGAAGACGGCGAACTCGGGTTACCTGACCCGTCGTCTGGTGGACGTGGCACAGGACTGCATCGTGCGCGAGCGCGACTGCGGCACCGAGCGCGCGATCACCGCAGAGGCCGCGGTCAACGATGGCGAAGTGGTTGCAAGCCTGGGCGAGCGTATCCTGGGCCGCGTGGCTGCCGAGGACATCAAGCGCCCCGGCACCGACGAGATCCTGGTGGCGCAAGGCCAGCTGATCGACGAACGCATGTCGGACGCGGTTCAGGAGGCAGGCGTTGCCTCGACCCGTATCCGCTCGCCGCTGACCTGTGAAAGCGAAGAGGGCGTCTGCGCCATGTGCTATGGTCGCGACCTTGCACGCGGCACCATGGTCAACTCGGGCGAGGCTGTCGGCATCATCGCCGCGCAGTCGATCGGTGAACCCGGCACCCAGCTGACCATGCGGACCTTCCACATCGGCGGCGTTGCCCAGGGTGGTCAGCAGTCCTTCCTCGAAGCCAGCCAGGAAGGCACTATCGTCTTCGAGAACGCGCAGACCCTGAAGAACTCCAGCGGTGACACGCTGGTGGTGGGCCGCAACATGAAGGTCATCATCCAGGACGATCAGGGCGAAGAGCGTGCCAGCCACAAGCTGGGCTACGGCTCCAAGCTGTTCGTTACCGAAGGCCAGAAGGTTGCGCGCGGCGACAAGTTGTTCGAATGGGATCCCTATACCCTGCCGATCATCGCCGAAAAGCCGGGTACCGCGAAATACGTCGACCTGGTATCGGGCCTGGCGGTCCGCGACGAGACCGACGAAGCCACCGGCATGACCCAGAAGATCGTGATCGACTGGCGTGCGGCGCCCAAGGGCAACGACCTCAAGCCGGAAATCATCCTGGTGGATGGCGATGGCGAGCCGGTGCGCAACGATCTGGGCAACCCGGTGACCTACCCGATGTCCGTCGATGCGATCCTGTCCTGTGAGGACGGTCAGCTGATCGAGGCCGGTGACGTTGTCGCGCGTATCCCGCGTGAAGGCGCCAAGACCAAGGACATCACCGGTGGTCTGCCGCGTGTGGCCGAACTGTTCGAAGCCCGTCGTCCGAAAGATCACGCGATCATCGCCGAAATCGATGGTTACGTGCGCTTTGGCCGCGACTACAAGAACAAGCGCCGCATCTCGATCGAACCGGCTGACGAGACCATGGAAACCGTCGAATACATGGTGCCCAAGGGCAAGCACATCCCGGTGCAGGAAGGCGACTTCGTGCAGAAGGGTGATTACATCATGGACGGTAACCCGGCGCCGCATGACATCCTCTCCATCATGGGTGTCGAGGCTCTGGCGAACTACATGATCGACGAGGTCCAGGACGTCTATCGCCTGCAGGGTGTGAAGATCAACGACAAGCACATTGAGGTGATCGTTCGCCAGATGCTGCAGAAGTGGGAGATCTCCGACTCCGGCGACACGACGCTGCTGAAAGGCGAGCACGTGGACAAGCAGGAGTTCGACGCCGCCAACGAAAAGGCGCTGGCCCGCGGCAAGCGCCCCGCTCAGGGCGAGCCGATCCTCCTGGGGATCACCAAGGCGTCCCTGCAGACCCGCTCCTTCATCTCGGCGGCCTCCTTCCAGGAGACCACCCGCGTGCTGACCGAAGCCTCGGTTCAGGGCAAGAAGGACAAGCTGGTCGGCCTGAAAGAGAACGTCATCGTGGGCCGCCTGATCCCAGCCGGTACCGGTGGTGCGACCCAGCAGATGCGCCACATCGCGCAAAGCCGCGACAACGTGGTGCTGGAAGCCCGCCGCGAAGAGGCCGAGGCCGCAGCGGCCCTGGCCGCGCCGGTCATGGACGACGATCTGTCGGACGGCGATTTCGACAACCTGGTGGAAACCCCGGAAAGCCGCGATTGATCGGCTGATCACATGAATGAACAGATGACCCCCGCGCCGATGGTGCGGGGGTTTTCTTTTGGAAAGCCTCTTTGCAAAACAGGTCGTTGCATGCTTTCTGAGAGCATGTGTGTTTTCGTGTCCAATTGATCCCACCAGCTAGCACTCAAGGCGGAGCACCCGATGACCCCAAACCAGACCGGCGCCCTGTTGATGATGGGCAGCATGGCGGCCTTCACCTTCAATGATACGCTGGTGAAAATGGTGGGCGCCGACCTGCCCCTGTCGCAGATCCTGGTGATCCGGGGCGGGCTGGCGACCCTGCTGATCTTCCTTCTGGCGCGCTATCTTGGCAGCCTGCATCTGAACCTGCCGCGTCGGGACTGGATGCTGGTCTTGGGGCGCTGCCTGTCCGAGGCCGGTGCCACCTACCTGTTCCTCAGCGCGCTGATGCTGATGCCGCTGGCGAATGTGACCGCGGTGTTGCAGATGCTTCCCTTGACCGTCACCCTGGGGGCAGCGCTGTTCTTTCGCGAAAGCATCGGCTGGCGGCGCATGTCTGCGATCCTCGCGGGCTTTATCGGCATGTTGCTGATCGTCCGACCTGGCCCGGCGGGGTTTGACGGGGCATCGCTTTATGCCCTGGGCGCCGTCGCCTGCGTGACCGCACGGGATCTGTTTACCCGGAGGATGTCTGCGGCGGTGCCGTCGATGACCGTCACCTTGATGGCCTCCCTGACCGTGTTTTCCTTCGGGTTGGTCTACAGCACCCAGCAGGACTGGCAGCCGATTGAGACCTGGCATCTTGGTATGTTGCTGGGCTCGGCCTGTTTCATCTTTGGCGGCTATCTGTTTTCGGTGATGACCATGCGGGTCGGAGATGTCGCCGTGGTCTCGCCGTTCCGATACAGCGGTCTCCTCTGGGCCTTGTTGCTGGGCTGGTTGGTCTTTGGCGACTGGCCGACAGGATTGACCCTGATCGGGGCGGCCATCGTTGTGGCGGCGGGTCTATTCACCCTTTACCGGGAGCGGCAGCAGGCCCGGGGATGAAAAGGCACGTGCGACGTCCGTGCTGTCCACGTTGAAGGTGCGTTTCAGGTGCTCCGCGTCCTGCGGCGAAACCGGGGTCAGCTTCACCGTCTTTCCGCGCCCTTTTGAGCGGGAGTCGTTGAAGCCGTTGTGCCCGCGCATGTACATGTCGCCATCGGGAAAGGTCAGTGTCGGGGTCTCCTTCCAGAGGTTGTGATGGCCCTGATGCATGATGGTCCGGTCCGAGCCGCCGGGCACCACGACGCCAAGGGAAAGCGCCGCATAGGCTTC
This sequence comes from Phaeobacter sp. PT47_59, assembly GCF_028890025.1. Taxonomy (NCBI): domain Bacteria; kingdom Pseudomonadati; phylum Pseudomonadota; class Alphaproteobacteria; order Rhodobacterales; family Roseobacteraceae; genus Phaeobacter; species Phaeobacter sp. PT47_59. The sequence continues at coordinate 4,905 of NZ_JARCJL010000038.1, read as the reverse complement.
GCGGTCTGGGGCAATCGACAGCCCCTCTGGCCCCGCGCGGTAGATATAGCCCTTGTTGAAGTCGATGGTGGTCAGCGGATACCTCTGCCAGATGGGCTGCAGATCCTCTGCGGCCTGCCTTAGCCGGTCGATGAAATTCACCGCCATGGCATCATCGTCATCGAGACGAAACTGCAGGCAGGGGGCGTCGGGATCGGTGCGGGCGGCATTGAGAACACGGATCATCTGGCGCCGATGGCGCTCGGGCGGCTGCAGGGAGACCGCCACATTGGGCAGATCCTCGGTCAAGGCCAGTAGACGCTCCAGGTGAGTTTGGGGAAAACACTCGCCCACCACCACATGAAGCTGAAAATCCCGGTCCGTCTGCCCGGTGACCGAGGGCAGGCAGATGGTCTCAAACAGGCGGAACCGTTCCTCCAGCCGTTCCGGCGCATAGAGAAAGGCGCGCCGCTCTTCCAGGCTGTCGTGCATGATCTTGTAGCCCCCAAGCCCGACATAGGAGAAACGGCACAGTCCGATAATCTGCATGGAGGCACCTTTCCTTTCGTCGCAGGGTAGGGGGCTGTCAGCCAGTCCTAAAGATTCGCTGGACGTGATCCTGCCGGATGGCAAAGCGGGCTTCGAACTCGCCAATCTGTTCGGGGCTCAGCGGCGTCACTGGCACCGGTTTCACGGGCTTTTGGCGTGAGTCGTTATAGCCGTTGTGGGTGCGCACAAACATCGGCTGGTCGCTGATCGTCACCGTGGGCATGAAGCGCAGGATCTTTTCATGGGCAAAGTTCATGATGGTGAGGTTGCATCCCCCCTGCACATACATGCCAAGCGCGGCCACATAATAGGGCCGGTGTATTTCCGTGGCGGCGATCCCTTCGGCGCCGACTTCGGCCACATAGCCCCGGTTGAAATCAATGGCGACGGTTCTGTTCCTCTCGATCAGGCCGGGGCAGTCCTGCACCGTCTGCCGCAAGCGTTCGATGAAATCGACCGAGACCGCATCGTCATCATCGTGGCGGAACTGCAGGCAGGGCGCGTCGGGGTCACGGCGCGCCTTGTTCAGGATCTCTTTCATCACCGGGCGCTGTTTGCGGGGTGGTTCGCTATGGATCCGCACCTGGGGCATACCTGCGGTGATATCATGGAGCCGGTCGCGATGCCGTTTCGGCAGGCTGTCCCCGATCACGATGATCAGCTCGAACTCCTGATCGGTCTGTTCCCGCAGGCAGGGCAGGGCGACGGTCTCCATCAGCTGGAACCGCTCTTCCAGGCGTTCTTCTGCGTAGAGATAGGCGATGCGCTCTTCCAGACTGTCGTGTTCCACCTGGAAACCGCCGATGGCGGGGTAGGAAAAGCGGCAAAGACCGATGACTTGCATGAATGACCCGTCCTGACTAAGCCTGTGTTTGCCCGACTATGCATCGCACACGTTAAGCGGGCAAGAGACGGTCGCACACATGCGGGACGTCTTGCGCCTGCGCTGCCTTTCGCCCCTGCGGGGGAGGCTGCAGTTGACAAGCCCGGCGACTCCCCATATACGCGCGCCTATCCGGCATCCGGGGGCCGCCCCTAAAGCCGATATCACTATTGTAGTGGAACAAGGTTCGGGCACTTTTACCACCCGGATCCTCTGTAAACCCACCGCGTCGTTCACCTCGGAATGGGAACGAATGCGGTTTTTGCGCTTGCGGACGCGTAAGTGCCGGAAATATGAGCCGCACGCCCTGGCGCGTGCATGACATGAAAGTTGCGAAACGGGGAATAGACCGGAATGCCAACGATCCAACAGCTGATCCGCAAGCCGCGGCAGCCGAAAGTAAAACGCTCCAAGTCCATGCATCTGGAGCAGTGCCCCCAGAAGCGCGGCGTTTGCACACGCGTTTACACCACCACGCCGAAGAAACCGAACTCCGCTATGCGGAAAGTTGCGAAGGTCCGCCTGACCAACGGTTTCGAAGTGATTTCTTACATCCCGGGTGAAAGCCACAACCTTCAGGAGCACTCCGTGGTTCTGATCCGTGGCGGTCGTGTAAAAGACCTTCCCGGTGTGCGTTACCACATCCTTCGCGGTGTTCTGGATACCCAGGGCGTCAAAGACCGTAAGCAGCGCCGCTCCAAGTATGGCGCGAAGCGTCCTAAGTAAGAAGAAGGATAAGCACAGATGTCACGCCGTCACGCTGCTGAAAAACGCGAAGTTCTGCCCGACGCCAAATATGGCGACCGCGTTCTGACCAAATTCATGAACAACCTGATGATCGATGGTAAGAAGTCGGTCGCAGAGAAAATCGTCTACAACGCATTCGACCGCGTTGAAGCGAAGATCAAGCGCGCCCCCGTGGAAGTGTTCCACGAAGCCCTCGACAACGTGAAGCCCTCGGTTGAGGTTCGCTCCCGTCGTGTGGGTGGTGCCACCTACCAGGTTCCCGTCGAAGTGCGCCCCGAGCGCCGCGAAGCGCTGGCCATCCGCTGGCTGATCACCGCGGCCCGCGGCCGCAACGAGAACACAATGGAAGAACGCCTCGCCGGTGAGCTGCTGGACGCTGTACAGTCCCGCGGTACCGCCGTTAAGAAGCGCGAAGACACCCACAAGATGGCAGAGGCGAACAAAGCCTTCTCGCACTATCGCTGGTAAACCCTTCAGAGGCTACACACCATGGCACGCGAATATCCGCTCGAACTATACCGTAACTTCGGTATCATGGCGCACATCGACGCAGGTAAGACCACCTGCTCGGAGCGTATCCTGTATTACACCGGCAAATCCCACAACATCGGTGAGGTGCACGATGGTGCAGCCACCATGGACTGGATGGAGCAGGAGCAGGAACGCGGCATCACCATCACCTCGGCTGCGACCACCACTTTCTGGGAACGCACCGAAGACGGTCAGACCGCCGATACCCCCAAGCACCGCCTGAACATCATCGACACCCCCGGCCACGTTGACTTCACCATCGAAGTTGAGCGTTCGCTGGCGGTTCTCGATGGTGCCGTCTGTGTTCTGGACGCCAACGCCGGCGTTGAACCCCAGACCGAAACCGTGTGGCGTCAGGCTGACCGCTACAAGGTTCCGCGTATGGTGTTCGTCAACAAGATGGACAAGATCGGCGCCGACTTCTTCAACTGCGTCAACATGATCGAAGACCGCACCGGCGCGCGCGCCGTTCCCGTCGGTATTCCGATCGGTGCAGAGACCGAACTCGAAGGCCTGATCGACCTGGTCACCATGGAAGAGTGGCTGTGGCAGGGCGAAGACCTCGGCGCAAGCTGGGTCAAGGCTCCGATCCGTGACAGCCTGAAAGACATGGCCGACGAATGGCGTGGCAAGATGGTCGAAGCGGCCGTCGAGCAAGACGACGACGCCACGATGGAATACCTGGAAGGCAACGAGCCCGACGTGCCGACCCTGCGCAAACTGCTGCGCAAGGGCACCCTGGCGCTGGACTTCGTTCCGGTTCTTGGCGGTTCCGCGTTCAAGAACAAAGGTGTGCAGCCGCTGCTGAACGCCGTGATCGACTACCTGCCCAGCCCGCTGGACGTTGTCGATTACATGGGCTTCAAGCCGGGTGACGAGAACGAAGAGCGTAACATCGCCCGCCGCGCGGACGATAACATGGCCTTCTCCGGCCTTGCGTTCAAAATCATGAACGACCCCTTCGTCGGCTCGCTGACCTTTACCCGCATCTACTCCGGTGTTCTGAACAAGGGTGATACCCTCTTGAACTCCACCAAGGGTAAGAAAGAGCGCGTTGGCCGTATGATGATGATGCACTCGAATGACCGTGAGGAAATCACGGAAGCATTCGCGGGCGACATCATCGCGCTGGCTGGCCTGAAGGACACCACCACCGGTGACACCCTCTGCGCCGCCAACGACCCGGTCGTTCTGGAAACCATGACCTTCCCCGATCCGGTGATCGAGATCGCGGTCGAGCCGAAAACCAAGGCCGACCAGGAGAAGATGTCCCAGGGTCTGGGCCGCCTGGCCGCCGAAGACCCCTCCTTCCGCGTCGAGACCGACCTCGAGTCCGGTCAGACCATCATGAAGGGCATGGGCGAACTTCACCTGGACATCCTGGTGGACCGTCTCAAGCGCGAATTCAAAGTGGAAGCCAACATCGGTGCCCCGCAGGTTGCCTATCGCGAGACCATCGGTCACGAGATCGAGCACACCTACACCCACAAGAAACAGTCGGGTGGTTCGGGTCAGTTCGCCGAGGTGAAACTGATCATCTCGCCGACCGAAGCCGGTGAAGGTTACTCCTTCGAATCCCGCATCGTTGGTGGTGCTGTTCCGAAGGAATACATCCCCGGTGTTGAAAAAGGCATCCAGTCCGTCATGGACAGCGGCCCGCTGGCCGGCTTCCCCGTGATCGACTTCAAGGTTGCCCTGATCGACGGTAAGTTCCACGACGTTGACTCCAGCGTTCTGGCCTTTGAAATCGCTGCTCGTATGGCGATGCGTGAAGGTCTGAAGAAAGCTGGCGCGAAACTGCTGGAACCGATCATGAAGGTCGAAGTGATCACCCCGGAAGAATACACCGGCGGTATCATTGGTGACCTGACCTCCCGTCGTGGTCAGGTGTCCGGCCAGGAGCCCCGCGGCAACGCGATTGCGATCGACGCAAACGTGCCGCTGGCCAACATGTTCGGCTACATCAACACCCTGCGCTCCATGTCCTCGGGCCGCGCGCAGTTCACCATGCAGTTCTCGCACTACGATCCGGTTCCGCAGAACATCTCGGACGAGATCCAGGCGAAATACGCGTAAGCGTCATGACATTGGAAGGTTCGCGACCCGCGCGGACCTTCTTCCAATCAAAAGGAGGCCACCATGGCTAAGGAAAAGTTTGAGCGTAATAAACCGCACGTCAACATCGGCACCGTTGGCCACGTTGACCACGGCAAGAC
>NZ_JARCJL010000037.1:0-30713 GCF_028890025.1 Phaeobacter sp. PT47_59 | reverse complement strand
TCCTCTCAGTAGCGCCTCAGCGCCGCCGGTGAAGGGGGTTCTAGTCCCAACACAAACCACCCGCAACCCAAAAAACAGAGAAATTCAGAAAAACTCAATTATCAACTATTTACAAACACTTAGCGAAACATCACGGATGCATTTAACTGACGGCCGCACCGAAGACGGTGGGAATCGGACCCTTCAAAGGCACGACTCGGATGAATCCCCGCGAGTCACATGTCGGCCCAAAGAAACTCCCTCCCGATCCGCAGTCCTGACCCTGCCCGAAAGGGAGTTTCCGTCGCTTTGCAAGGTGCCCGGAAAACGACAAAGCCCGGCGATACCGCCGGGCTTTGCCTATCTGCTGCAAGGCCGAACGACCTTTTCTCAGGCCTTGGCCGCCGTCACGATGAACTCGACCAGATATTCCGGTGTGGCCAGCTTTGCCTCACCGCAGGCGCGCGCCGGGGTATGGCCTTCGGGAACCCAGGCGTCCCAGACCGCGTTCATTTCGGCAAAGTCCTTCATGTCGGCCAGCCAGATCACCGTTTGCAGGATCCGGGTCTTGTCGCTGCCCGCCTCGGCCAGAAGGCTATCGATCTGCTCCAGGCAATCCTTGGTCTGCTGGGCAACGCTGGCGCCCGCTGTGCCGACCTGGCCCGCCAGATAGATGGTGTCGCCGTGCGTGACGATCTGGCTCATGCGGGGGCCGGTGTGTTTGCGAATGATGTCACTCATGATCTTGTCTTCCTGTCTGTTGGAGTATTCCGGGTCCGAAGCCGATCAGCCTGCGAAACGCTGCGGGCTGACGGCACGGGTGATGGTTTCACCGATAGCGGGCGCAACGCCCCGGCACAATGCAGCTGTCATGGCCGCCAGCGCCGGAGCGGTCTGAACCCCGTAGCCCCCCTGCCCGGCCAGCCAGAAGAACCCTTCGGCCAGTGGATCAAAGCCCACGACCGGGCTGCGATCCGGGGCAAAGCTGCGCAGGCCGGCCCAAGAGGACTCGACCCGCGTCACCGGCACGGTCACCGCCTGTTCAAAACGGTAAAGCCCCTCGGCCAGCACCATGTCATCGACCCAGGCATCATGTGGGTCTACCGGGTCTTCGTCGGCGGGGGAGACCATCAGCTTGCCCGCTTCCGGTTTGGCGTACCAGTCTTCGGCTGCCGAGGCGAACAGCGGCCAGCGCGTCGGGTCATAGCCATCGGGTGCAGGCAGGATCGCGGCAGAGCGGCGCAGGGGAGAGATGGCGATTGGCATGGCCCCGGCCATTCTGCCCACGTCAGAGGCCCAGGCGCCCGCCGCGTTGATCACGATAGGCGCGCTAAAGCTGTCTGTGCCAACCGTCACATGCCACGCGCCTCCCATGCGGGTCAGCGTATCGATCCGTGCCTTCGTCACGATCTGGCCGCCACGGCGTTTGAGTGCGCTGGCATAGCCCGCCAGCATGCGGTCCACATCAATATCCTGCGCGTCCCATTCGATCACGGCAGCGGCGATGCGCTCGGGGCGCAGGATCGGCACCAGTTCCACCGCCTGCTGTGCCGTCAGTTGCTCCAGCCCCGTGGCGCCCTTGGCGTAGTCTTCCAGGGCGGGCAGTTCGCTTTCATCGGCCACCAGCATTTCGCCGCGCGGCGACAGGAGCGATCGGTCGGTGATCCCCTCGGGCGCCTCAAGCACCGGGGCCGAGGCGGCATTCAGCGCCCGCAGCGTCTCGTTACCGTAGTTGCGGATGAAGATCGCCGCCGAGCGCCCCGTGGCATGATAGCCGATCTGCGGCTCTGCCTCGAGCACCAGCACCGACATATCGCGCGCCAGTTCGGCGGCAGCCGACACCCCAGCAATGCCGCCGCCGATGACAATGGCATCAAAGGTCGTCACGCGCCCTCCTGAAACCCGGTCAGGGTTCGGGTCAGGTTTTCACCAAGCGAGTCGGACAGGTAGCCGCCCTCCTGCACAAAGAGCACCGGCAGACCGGTGGCTGCAATGGCCGCGCCGATGCGGGCGAACCCGTCCTTGGTCACCGCCAGCCCTTCGAAGGGGTCATCGATCGAGGCATCGAGCCCCAGCGCCACCACCAGCACATCGGTGCCAAAGCTCTTGATGCGTTGCAGAGCGGTGTCCAGCGTCTTGAGGTAGTCATCATCGCCGGTGCCGCGTTGCAGCGGCAGGTTCAGGTTGTAGCCAAGACCGCGCCCCTCGCCGCGTTCCTGCGCGTGCCCCCAGAAGAACGGATAGAAGCGTGCGGGGTCCGCGTGGATCGAAACCGTCAGCACATCGTCGCGATCATAGAAAATGCCTTGGGTGCCGTTGCCGTGGTGCACGTCTACATCCAGGATCGCCGGACGCAGACCGGCGGCGCGCAGACGCTCCGCCGCGATGCCGGAGTTGTTCAGGAAGCAGAAGCCTCCCGCCAGATCGCCAAAGGCATGGTGCCCCGGCGGGCGCGACAGGACATAGGCGGCGCGCTCCCCGTCCCGGATCAGATCGGCGCCGGTCACGGCGGATTGCGCCGACCAATAGGCGGCCTCCCAGGTGCCTTCCGCGATTGGGCAGGCGGTATCCGCCTGGTGGAACCCGGCCTGGCCCACGGCGGATTTCGGATAGCCATCGGTGCGGCGCGCGGGGTGGATGTTGGGGATCACCTCCTCGCCCGCGCCGGGGATGCGCTGCCAGCGGGTGTAGATGGTCTCAAGAAAGGTCAGATACTCCGCCGAGTGCAGCGCCGCGATCGGGCCAAGGCCCGCATCCTGCGGCGCCTGAAAGCTGCAGCCCGCGGCCAGTGCGCCCGCGTGCAGCACTTCGATCCGCTTGGGCTGTTCGGGGTTGGGCAGCATGGCGCCATTGGCCATGAAATGCTTGGGGTCGTGTTTCCACTGACGCTCGTCGAATATGGCTTTCATCGCTCTCCTCTTAGGGCCGCGCATCCGGCCTCCTCCAGTATCATTTCCGTCTGTGACTGGGCGGGGGTGAACCCCAGCCGTTCGTAGAACCTGCGGGCATCAGGGCTGTCCTCATAGACGTTCAGCTTGAGGAAGCGCGCGCGCCATCTGTCCTGCGCGACCTCCAGCACTGCGCCCAACAACCGCTGACCCAGTTTCTGCCCGCGCATCTCGGCCGCCACCCAAAGGTCCGCCACATAGACCCCGGCCGCCCCGCGCACGGTGGAAAACACCGGCGAGAACAGGCTGACCCCGACCGTGCGCGCCGCCGCAGGCGGGCCAAGTTCGGCCAGGATCGCGCCAAAGGCGGGATCGGGACCGAACCCTGCCCGCAGCAGGTCCTCTTCCTGCGCCACATGATGATCGCCCAGATCGACCGACAGCTGCGACAGCGCCGCGTGCAGCGCCGGAACATCCTCAGCCAAAGCGCTGCGAAATCGGATCTCCATCAGATCGCCGTCCGATCCGCGCCCTTCAGAGCCAGCATCGCCCGCGCCTCATCGGGGCTGGCGACCTCGCGGCCCAGGTCCTCGACAATGCGGCGGATCTTGGCCACCTGTTCGGCGTTGGTCCTGGCCAGCTGCCCGCGCGAGATCATCAGGCTGTCCTCCAGCCCGACGCGCACGTGCCCGCCCATGGCCGCGCCCATGGTGATCAGCGGCATCTGGTGGCGCCCCGCCGCCAGCACCGAGAACATGTAGCTGTCGCCAAACAGTTTGTCCGCGATCAGTTTCATATGAGTAAGGTTCTCCGGATCCGGCCCGATCCCGCCCAGCACGCCGAATACGAACTGGATGAAGAGGGGCGCCTGCACCAGGCCACGGTCCACAAAATGCTTCAGCATGTAAAGATGACTGACGTCATAGCATTCGAACTCGAAGCGCGCGCCGCGCTCCTGTCCGATCTCGGTCAGGATCCGCGCCATGTCGCGGGGGGTGTTCTTGAAGACCAGATCGTCGGAGTTTTCCAGGAAGGGCTTTTCCCAAGCGTGCTTCCAGTCTGTAATCCGCTCCGCCGCCGGATACAGCGCGAAGTTCATCGTGCCCATGTTGAGGCTGCACATCTCCGGCTCGGCCATCTTGGGTGCTGCCAGCCGGTCCTCCAGCGTCATCACCGCGCTGCCCCCGGTCGAGATATTGAGCACCGCATCGCTTGCCTGTTTGATGCGTGGCAAAAACGCCTTGAAGTGATCACTGCTGGCCGAGGGCTGGCCGGTTTCGGGATCGCGCGCGTGCAAATGCAGGATCGCCGCCCCCGCTTCCGCCGCGCCCAGCGCATGCTCGGTGATCTCATCCGCCGTCACCGGCAGATAGGGCGACATTGACGGCGTATGGATCGAGCCGGTGATGGCGCAGGTGATCAGGATCTTGGACATATATTAGTCGGCTTTCACTGCGGGGTGGATTTCATCGGAGAACTGCACCAGCGAGGCATCAAGCCCCTCGATGATCTCATCCAGATGGGTGTCATTCAGGATCAGCGGCGGGCAGACCAGGATATGATCGCCCTCCACCCCGTCGCGGGTGCGGCGCGAATAAACGATCAGCCCCTTGTCGTAGGCAATATCCACGAAGCGCTGATAAGCGTTCAGCCCCTTGGGCAAAGGCGCCTTGGTGGTACGGTCCGACATGAACTCGAAGGCCGTCAGCAGCCCCTTGCCGCGCACATCGCCGATGATCTCGTGTTTCTGCATCAGCCCATGCAGCCGCGCGATCAGCTTCTCACCCATCTGAGCCGCGTTCTGGCATAGGCCCTGCGCCTCGATCTCTTCCACCACGGCCAGGCCCGCAGCGCAGGCCAACGGATTGCCGGCATAGGTAAAGCCATGGGCAAAACCGCCCGCATCCAGCACCGGATCGACCAGGCGTTCGTCAACGATCATCGCCCCCAGCGGCACATACCCTGAGCCGATGCCCTTGGACATCACCACGATATCGGGGCGTGTGCCCCAATGTTCGCAGCCAAGGAAGCTGCCCGTGCGCCCGGCGCCGGTCATCACCTCGTCCATGATCAACAAGACGCCATATTGGTCACAGATTTCGCGGATCCGTTCCATATATCCCAGGGGCGGAACCAGCGCGCCGGTAGAGGCGCCACCGACGGGTTCCAGGATAAAGGCCAGGACGCTTTCAGGCCCTTCGGCGAGGATCTTCGCCTCCAGCATATTGGCGTAATGCTCACCCGTGGCGGGATCATTCGGATCAAGCCCATCGAGATAGGCACGCGGCGCGGGCACCTTGGGCATCTCCTGCATCATCGGTGCGAAAGGCGCCGACAGGGTCGTGTAGCCAGTGACCGCAAGCGCGCCCAAGGTGCAGCCATGATAGGAGGGGCTGCGCGAAATCACCTTCCAGCGGCTGTCCTGCCCGGTGGCCAGCGCATATTGGCGAGCCATCTTCATGCCGCTTTCCACCGCTTCGGACCCACCGGAAACAAAGAAGACCTTGTTCAGGCCCTCGGGCATCAGCCCGGCCAAACGCGCCGCCAGCTGTTCCGAGGCTTCTGTTTCGAAATGCAGCCGGTAGCCAAAGGTGGATTTCTCCATCTGCCGCTGCATCGCCGCCAGCACGTTTTCGTTGGAATGGCCGATATTGCAAACCATCGCCCCGGAGGAGCCGTCAAGGTAGCGCTTGCCGTCCTTGTCCCACATGTAGACGCCGCGCGCCTGCTCCAGCACCGGTTTGCGGCCGCGGCCCTGATAGAAGAGATTGCTCATGCTGTGATCCCGATCGCGATCTTATCTTATGTGTTGGTATTCAAGCGCTTGCCAGCGCCGCGCAGTCCTGCGGGCGGAAAGCGGCGGTGACACTCTGCCCTTCGGCAAAGGGGCGGCCATCGATCATGTTGATCGCCTGTAGCTGCCTGTCGCCCACGCGCAGGAAGTAGCGCACGGTCTGGCCCTGGTAATCGACGGTTTCGACCACGGCTTCTGCGGTGACCATGCCCGAGGTGTCGCTGCCCGGTGCCATCAGCACCAGCTTTTCGGCGCGCAGCACCAGTTTTGCCGAAGCCCCCGCAGTGACGGCGGGCGCCTTGTCCGCGGGCACCGGAACGCTGCCAAACAGCGGCACATCCAGCAGGGCAGCGTCGGCGTCCTTGGTGACACAGGCGCCGGCAAGGATGTTCGACGCCCCCAGGAAGTTCGCCACGAATTCGCTGGCGGGGGTGTTATAGACCTCTTCGGGGGTGCCGACCTGCTCGATGCGACCGGCGCTCATCACCACGATCTTGTCCGACATCGCCAGCGCCTCGGACTGGTCATGGGTCACGAAAACGGTGGTGACCCCGATCTTGGACTGGATGCGCTTCAACTCGACCCGCATGTCCTCGCGCAGGTTGGCATCCAGCGCCGACAGGGGTTCATCAAGCAACAGCACCTCCGGTTCGATCACGATGGCGCGGGCAAGCGCGATGCGCTGCTGCTGACCACCCGACAGCTCCTTGGGGTAGCGGTGCCCCACGTCCGGCAGCTGCACCAGGTCAAGCGCCTCTTGTACCCGCCGGGCCACGTCGGATTTCGGGACATTGCGGTATTTCAGGCCAAAGGCGATGTTCTCGGCCACGGTCTTGTGGGGGAACAGCGCGTAGTTCTGGAACACGATGCCGAGGTTGCGCTTGTGGATCGGCACATCGTTGACGCGCTTGCCGCCGATCAGGATCTCGCCCTCGCTTGGGTCCAGCAGACCCGCGATCATCCGCAGGTTGGTGGTCTTGCCGCAGCCCGACGGCCCCAGCAGCGTGACAAAGGCGCCCTCGGGGATCTCAAGGTTGGCCTTGTGCACCGCCGTGAAGGTGCCAAAGCGTTTGACGATATTGTTCAGGGTAACGGAACTCACGGGAGCGCTCTCCGGATGGGTGTTCAAAGGTGCCCCCTCCCCGGCCGGGGAGAGGGCGGGAGGGATCAGTAGCCCTTCTGGACGCGGCCAAAGGTCTTGGACCAGGCGGCCTCGTGACCGTTCCAGAAGTCGGGATCGGCAAAGGTCAGGCCCGACAGGGTGCCGGTGGGATCAAAGGCCGGCAGGGTCGGGATCTTGTCGCCGAGATCGACCTTGGTCGGATCCAGCGCGGTCGGGTAGTTCTGCCCTTCGGCCACCGCGATCGAGGTTTCCGGCGCCAGCATGAAGTTCAGCAGCTCTTCACAGGCCTCCATGGGCGAGCCCTTCATGACGAACAGGCATTCCTGCCAGCCAAAGCCGTTGGGCGGATCCATGTAGCCAATGTCATGGCCCTGCTCCTGCAGCGCGTAGATGCGGCCGGACCAGGCTTCGGTCGCGTAGATCTCTTCTTCAGCCAAGAGGCTCATCAGCTCGGCACCCGACCCCCAGTATTTCAGGCTCAGATCCCGGTGGGTGCGCACCGCATCCCAGGCCGCGTCTTCGTCCGAGATCTCGTTCGGGTTCTGGCCGGTCTGCAGGGCCGCGTACCACATGCGGGTGCGCCAGTCGCTCCAACCGGCGATCTTGCCCTTGTGGGCCTCGTCGATCAGGATCTTGGCGCCTTTTTCCTTCATCTCGTCATCCGAGATGTACTTGCGGTTATAGGCCAGACCCGTGGTGCCGTAGTCGTAAGGCACGCAGGACAGCTTGCCGCCCGACACGCCGCGGAACACATCGACCAGCTTGGGGATCACGTATTCCAGGTTGGGGATATTCGCCTCATTAAGCTCCGAGCTGAGGCCCAGCGCGTGGTAGCGGGCATAATCGAAGACGCCGGACAGGTGGGCGATGTTGTATTCACCCGGCTGGCTCGCCTTGACGCGCGACAGGTATTCGTCACCGCCGCCAAAGGTACCATCGACCACCTTGATGCCGGTCTTGCCGGTGTAGGGGTCAAAGGCGTGCTTGCGGAAGGCTTCGCTGACAACGCCGCCCCAGCCATCGAACCGCACCTGATCGGTGGTTGCCGCATGGGCGTATTTGGCAAACGGCGTGGAAACACCATAGGCAAGGCCCGCAGCGCCAATCAGCCCCAGGAAGCTGCGGCGATCCAGATCGCCATTCATATAGCGCTCGCGGGCGCGTTCATATCGGGTTGTATTATCTATCTTCTTGGTCATTTCAGTCTCCGTGTTGGTCTGTCTTTTTATGAATTGAATGCGGTTCTACGTGCCGCTTTTGCGGGCCATGGCCCGGGCGATGGCCGCACCGAGGAGCGGCAGGCCAACGGTCATCACGATCATCACCGTGCCCAGCGCGTTGATCTCGGGGCTGATCGAGTTTCTCAGCATGGCGAAGATCTGCGTCGGCACGGTTTCCACCCCTCCGGGTTTCCAGAACAGGGTGCCGGTGATGTCGTCAAAGCTGATGGTGAAGGCGAACAATCCCCCCGCCAGAACGGCGGGCATCATCAGCGGCAGGGTGATCTGGAAGAAGGTCTGCACCGGCGAGGCGCCAAGGCTCATCGCGGCCTCTTCGACGTCGCGCTTGATCGACACAAGCCGCGCCTGCACCACCAGGATCACGAAAGGCAGCGTGAAGATCACATGCCCCGCCAAGAGCAGGCCAAAACTCTTGTTCACGCCGAGGAAGTTCAGGAACAACAAGAGCGCGACAGCCAGCACCACCTCGGGCACCAGGATCGGCGCGATCAGCAGCGTCGAGATCGCATTGGCCCCCGGCACCCGGTAGCGCACCAGGGCAAGGCTTGCCAGAACCCCCAGCGTGGTCGAGATCAGCGCGGTCAGCAGACCCAGAATGATCGAGGTGCGAAAGGCGCGCAGGATCGCCTCGTTGCCAGCCAGTTCGACGAACCAGCGGAAGGAAAAACCGGTCATCGGGAAATTGCCGAACTGGCTGGCATTGAAGCTCAAGAGCACCACGACGGCCACCGGCAGGAACATGAAGATATAGACGAGAACCGCCCAGCCACGGATCAGGGTCCAGCCCATGTTGAAACGACCCTCCATCAGCCCAGCCCCTTCATCAGCTGGGCCATGCCCAGATAGCGGTTGTAGATCATCACCAAGGCACCCAGCACCGCCAGAAGCATCAGTGACAGGGCCGATCCCAGGGGCCAGTTCAGCTGGGTGATGATGGCCTCAAAGACCAGGTTGGCGAACATCGCATCGCGCGGCCCGCCCAGAACCAGCGGGGTGATATAGGTCCCGGCGCCAAGCACGAAGCACAGAAGGCCACCTGCCGCCAGGCCGGGCAGCGACAGCGGCAGCGTCACCTGAAGAAAGGCCTGCCAGCGGGTCGCGCCCAGCGAATTGGCGGCATCTTCCAGGTTGGTATCGATGCCATCAAGGCTGACAAAGATATTGAGGATCATGAAGGGCAGCAGGAAATGCACCAGACCCAGGATCACCGTGACCTCATTATAAAGCATCTGGATCGGCTCAGTGATGATGCCCAGCGCCAGCAGCACAGAGTTGATGGCCCCTGAAACGCCAAGGATGTTGATCCAGCTCATCGTGCGGATGATGTAGCTGATCCAGAAGGGCAGCATCAGCAACAGGAGAAGCACCGCCTTGTTGCCCTGCGAGCGGGCAATGAAATAGGCCGACGGATAGCCCATCAAGGCGCAGGCGACGGTGGTGATCGCGGCAATGCGCAGGGTGCTGATCAGGATGTCCCGATAGAAGGGATCGCTCAGCGCCTCTTGCCAGTTATCAAGGTGAAAGCCTGCCACATCGGCGCCGGTCGCGGTGCGCAGCCAGAAACTATAGACCAGGATGAACAGCAGCGGGACGAACAGCAGCAGCGTCACCGCGCTCAAGGCTGGGAACAGCAGGATCCAAGGCTGACGCGCCTCTCGTTTTTCGACGGACATGGTCTTTCCCTGATGATGCCCGTGATGCCCGGGCTTGACGCGACCATGCAAAACCTGCCCAGTATAGATCAAATAGATAATCAAAATTGTGAATATAGATAGGATCTATGGCGATGAGCGACTCCCGCTTTGCCCCCGACCGCATCGCCCGCGAGCTGGACTGGAACCTCTTGCGCACCTTCGTGGTGCTGGCCGAAAGCCATTCGATCACCGAGGCGGCGCAGCAGTTGCGGCTGAAGCAGCCTTCGGTCTCGGCGGCATTGAAGAAGCTGGAAGAGCGGATCGGGCGCAAGCTCATTGACCGCTCGCCCGGCCACTATCAACTGACCGATGCCGGGCGGCTTCTTTATCGCGAAGCGCTTGATATCAATGGATCAATCCTGCGCCTCTCGACCCTGATGCGGGAGCTCACGGACGAGGTGCAGGGCCATGTCAAAATCGTTGTCGCCAGCCATGTGGCCTGCCCGCTGTTCGACGAGGTGCTGGCCGACTTTCACAGCCATCACCCCAAGGCGACCCTGTCGATCGACGTGCGCACCAGCGCGGCTGCCATCGCCGAGGTCGCCGCCAAACGCGCCTCATTCGCTGTATGCCTGGTGCGCGACCATAACCCCAAGCTGGAATACCGGCGCCTCTATCGCGAGTTTTTTGGGCTGTTCTGCGGGCCGCGCCACCCTCTGTTCGGACGCAAGGATCTGGAAGTTGCCGATCTTGCCGGCCACAGCTCGGTCAGTTTTGAGACCGACCGCCTGCATGATGTGCTGAAACCGGTCACCGTGATGCGGGCGCAGGCAGAGCTGGGTGACAAGGTCACGGGTCTCTCCAGCCACCTGGAAGAGGTGCACCGGATGATTCTCGCCGGGGTCGGCATTGGCCCCCTGCCCGTTCACGTGGCGGCGCGGGATGTGCGCGACGGCTTGTTGTGGCAGGTGCCACCCTACGACGACCTGCCCGGCATCGACGTGCATGTGGTCTGGAACCGCCATGCCGCCAAGAACCGCGCCGAAGAGTTGTTGATCGACGGGCTGCTGGACGCCATCGAGGCAACCCCGATCGAAGACCGCACCTATCGCTGAGCCGCGGTGGCGGGATGGGTGGCAGCCGGGGTGGCGGGCGGTCAGGAAAACTTGCGAAACAGCCGGGTCATGTCAAAAAGCTCGTCCAGCCGCTCATAGCGTTCGCGGGTTTCATCCCAACCCTCCTCCTGGGTGGCGGCAATCATCGCCTCCAGCAGCATCATGGTCGAGATATTCGAATCCCAGGCCGAGGGGATCTCGACCCAGCAGTTGAAGGTATGCTGCGCGACCGAGGTGATCGGGCTGGCCCATTGATCGGTGATCAGGATGATCTTCACGCCCCGCTCCGCCGCCAGTTCCGCCAGACGCTGCAGGTTGGTTTCATAGCGGCGCACATCGAACATCAGCAATGTGTCGCCCGCCTCCATATCCAGCACATAATGCGGCCAGGTGGCCGAGGACGACGTCATATGGGTCACCCGTTGGCGGATCGCCTGGAAATGGGTGAAGGCATAATCGGCCAGCGCCCGCGTGATGCGCCCTCCCACCACGAAAAGCCGCCCTTCGGTATTGGCCAGTTGCTGCACCGCCAGGTCGAACTGTTCGTAATCGAGGTTGGAAAAGGTCTGGCCCAGGTTATCCGTCACCGCCTGTGCAAATCGGTTCAGCAGATGCCCCTCCGGCGCCTCGGCGGCCCAGTTTTCCCGTCGCTTGGTGGGGCCGGAAACCTGTGCCTCCAGCTCTTTCAGCAGGGCCTGATGGAACTGTGGATAGCCCTTGAACCCCAGCTTCTGCACCATCCGTGCCACCGTCGGCGTCGAAACATCCGCATTCGCCGCCACGATGGTGATCGAGGCCAGACCCGCCGCCGGATAGTTTTCCAGCAGCGAATTGGCGAACTTGCGTTCGGACTGGGTCAATGCGGAATAATGTTCGCGGATCAGCTCGCGCACGCTGGGAGCGGGTTTGGACAAGAGCGATCACCTCCAGAACGGGTCGGTCAAAAAACGGGCAGTCGCGGCACCTTATACGCGATGACGCGGAGGCGCAGGTAAAACTTCGCTGGAAGGATATTGACAGAATTATCACTCCATGAAAACATTTTTCCAAACTTGGGGAGTGCAGCATGTCACCGAGCGATTCCAACGCTCAAGAAGAAGCCGTGGAAGTCTTCAACGCCGATGGCGCGGGAGAGGTCGTGATCCTGTGCGAACACGCCAGCCACCATATACCTGAGCGCTACCAGGGACTTGGTCTGGCCGAGACGGATCGCACCAGCCATGCGGCCTGGGATCCGGGCGCGCGGGCGGTATCATTGGCGCTGGCAAAGGCGCTGGATGCGCCGATGGTCGCCAGCCGGATTTCGCGACTGGTTTACGACTGCAACCGCCCGCCCGAGGCGCCCTCTGCCATGCCGGAGCAATCCGAAGTGATCGCGATTCCGGGCAATGTCGGCCTGTCGCCTGACGCCCGAGAGGAACGCGTGCAATCGGTCTATACGCCCTTCTGCACCGCAGTGAGCCAGCTTCTGGCCGCGCGCAAGGCCGCCGGGCGTGACACCCTGCTGATCACCATGCACAGCTTCACCCCGGTCTATTTCGGCGCCCCGCGCGCGGTAGAGATCGGTATCCTGCATGACAGTGATAGCCGCCTCGCGGACGCCATGCTGGCCGAAGCCCAGCGCCTGCCCCACCGCAGGATCGCCCGCAACGATCCCTACGGCCCCGAAGATGGCGTCACCCACTCCCTTCAGCTGCACGGGATCAAACACGGTCTGGCCAATGTGATGATCGAGGTACGCAACGATCTGCTGCGCAACGCCGAAGACGAGGCGCGGATGGCCGAGGAACTCCTGACCCTGCTGCGCCCGGCTTTGGCGGCACTGCAGACCGAAAGGCAGGCTGATGCCTAGTTTCATGCTCCGCTATATCCGCATCATCGATGCGATGAACCGCTTCATTGGCCGCTTTGCCATGTACCTGATCTTTGCCCTGATCGGCGTGCTGCTGTGGTCTTCGGTATCCAAAACCTTCTTCAACCCCTCGCTCTGGACGCTGGAAACCGCGCAATTCGTGATGGTCGCCTACTACGTTCTGGGCGGGCCCTATTCGATCCAGATGGGATCGAACGTGCGGATGGACCTGTTCTATGGTGGCTGGAGCACACGGACCAAGGCCTGGGTCGATGGCTTCACCGTTCTGTTCCTGATGGTCTACCTCGGGATCCTGCTTTACGGCGCGGTCAGTTCCACCGCCTATAGCCTTGGCTATTTCGGGATGGAGCCCTTTGCCTTTTTCGGAGACCTGATCTGGACGTTGATCAGCGAAGGGCCCGCGGCAGCGGGAGAGAAGATCGGTTACCTTGAGCGCAGCTCCACCGCCTGGCGACCCTTCCTGTGGCCGGTGAAATTCATCCTCTGCTTCGGTGTCCTTCTGATGCTGCTGCAATGCCTTGCCGAATTGTTCCGGGATATCGGACGCCTGCGCGGAGTGGACCTCTGATGCCCTATGAAATGATCGCCCTCGTGATGTTTGCCGGCATGATGCTGATGCTGATGACCGGCCAACGCGTGTTTGGCGCCATCGGATTTGTCGGCGCGGTTGCGGGGCTGCTGCTCTGGGGCACCGGCGGGGTGGAGATCCCCTTCTCCGCAGCCATGAAGCTGATGAAATGGTATCCGCTGCTGACCCTGCCAATGTTCATCTTCATGGGGTACGTGCTGTCGGAATCCAAGATCGCCGACGACCTGTACCGAATGTTCCACGTCTGGATGGGACCGGTGAAGGGCGGGCTGGCCATTGGCACCATCGGTTTGATGGTGCTGGTTTCCGCCATGAACGGTCTGTCCGTCGCAGGCATGGCCATCGGCGCCACCATCGCCCTGCCGGAACTTCTGCGCCGTGGCTATGACAAGATCCTGGTGACGGGCACCATCCAGGCGGGGTCCTCGCTTGGGATCCTGGTGCCGCCCTCGGTGGTGCTGGTGCTTTACGCGATGATCGCGCGCCAGCCGGTCGGGCAGCTGTGGCTGGCGGGTGTGATCCCCGGCCTGCTGATGGCCACCATGTTCATCGTCTACATCTACATCCGCGCCCGCATGCAGCCGGATCTTGGCCCCGCCATGACGCCCGAGGATCTGGCCGAATACGACCGCGTCAGCGACCATCCGCTACGCCTCAATCACATCGTTCTGGCCGCCCTGGTGGTGATCCCGCTGGTGGTGAAACTTGGCTTCGTGGCGCCGAAATCCGCGATCGGCCTGGCCCTGGGCGCCGCCGCACTGTCCTTCGTGACCCGCAAGATTCCGATGTTCTACACGGACCTGTTCCTGAAAGAGAAATACCGGCTCTTGTTCTCGGGCGTGCTGCCGCTGGCGATCTTTGCCGCGATGATGATCCCCTTCGTCAACGGCTGGACCTCGCTGGTGGAAAGCTCGGCCATTGGCGCGATGACCGCCTTTATCGCCGCCGTCCTGAAGGGCCGCATGAACAAGGAGGTCTTCGAGACCTCCGTGCGTTCAACCCTTGGCATCTCCTGCATGTTCATGTGGATCATCCTCGCCGCACTTGGCTTTGGCGCGATCTTTGACGGCCTTGGCGCCGTGAAGGCGATCGAGGATCTGTTCACCACGCAGCTGGGCCTTAGCCCTTGGATGATCCTGATCCTGATGCAGCTGAGCTTCATCGTGATGGGCACCTTCCTCGATGACACCGCGATGCTGGTGATCGTCGCGCCGCTTTACGTGCCGCTGGTCGGCGCGCTGGGTTTCGATCTGATCTGGTACGGGGTGCTTTACACCATCACCACCCAGATCGCCTATATGACGCCGCCCTTTGGCTACAACCTCTTCCTGATGCGCGCCATGGCGCCGCCCGAAATCGGGCTGAAGGACATCTACGTCTCCATCATCCCCTTCGTGGCGGTGATGGTGGTGGCGCTGACGCTTGTGATGCTGTTCCCGCAGATCGCCCTGTGGCTGCCGGAACTGGTCTACGGAAAATAATCAACAAGAGCCCCGGTCGGGGGCCCTATTTCAACAAGGAGAGAAGTGATGACAACAAGACGTAAGTTTCTGACCACCGCCGGTGTTGGCGCCATGGCCGCCCCGCTGGCCACCCCCGCGCTGGCTTCGGGTACCATCAAGTGGCGCATGCAGACCTATGCCGGTGCTGCGCTCGCCGAACATGTGGTGAAGCCCGCCATCGACATGTTCAACAAGATCGCAGGCGACCGCATGCAGATCGAACTGTTCTATGCCGACCAGCTGGTCCCCACCGGCGAATTGTTCCGCGCCATGCAGCGCGGCACCATCGACGCGGTGCAGTCCGATGACGACTCCATGGCATCGCCCACCGAAGTCACTGTCTTTGGCGGCTACTTCCCCTTCGCCTCGCGCTACAGCCTCGACGTGCCGGTTCTGTTCAACCAGTACGGCCTGAACGAGATCTGGGACGAGGAATACTCCAAGGTCGGCGTCAAGCATATCTCGGCCGGCGCATGGGATCCCTGCCACTTTGCCACCAAGGACCCGATCAACAGCCTCGCGGACCTGAAAGGCAAGCGCGTCTTCACCTTCCCGACGGCCGGCCGCTTCCTGGCTCAGTTCGGCGTGGTGCCGGTCACCCTGCCCTGGGAAGACATCGAGGTCGCCGTGCAGACCGGCGAACTGGACGGTATCGCATGGTCCGGTATCACCGAGGACTACACCGTTGGCTGGGCCGATGTGACCAACTACTTCCTGACCAACAACATCTCGGGCGCATGGGCGGGCAGCTTCTTTGCCAACCAGGGCCGCTGGAACGAGCTGCCGGAAGACCTGCAGACCCTGTTCCGCGTCTGCTGTGACCAGTCGCACTACTATCGTCAGTGGTGGTACTGGGGTGGCGAAGCCTCCCTGCGTGTCAACGGCACCAAGATGCAGCTGACCTCGATCCCCGATGCCGAATGGCAGCAGGTCGAAGACGCCGCCGTCAAGTTCTGGGACGAGATCGCAGCGGAAAGCCCGACCAAGGCCCGCGTTGTCGAGATCTTCAAGAAATATAACGCCGATATGACCAAGGCAGGCCGCCCCTACCGTTACGGCTGATCGGTCCCCATAGTAACATTGCATCCGGCCCTCGAATCGTCTTTGCGGGCCGGATGTCTGGAACCAAGATTTTGCCCGCAGGCGCCAACCCGACATAGGCTTGGCCCCGCGGGCCGCAACCTAAAAGGGCCCCCTCATGCTCTCCTTCGACACGCTCAAATCCCAGGTGGCCGACGGCACCGTCGACACCGTTCTTGTGTGCCTTGTGGACATGCAGGGACGGCTGATGGGCAAACGGTTTCACGCCAAGCATTTCGTGAACAGCGCCTGGGAAGAAACCCATTGCTGCAACTACCTTCTGGCCACCGATCTGGAGATGGCAACGCCCGATGGCTATGCCTCCACCAGCTGGGAAAACGGCTATGGCGACTATGTGATGAAGCCGGATCTGTCCACGCTGCGCCCGATGCCCTGGCTGGACGGCACCGTGATGGTCCTTTGCGATATCCTGGATCACCACACCCATAAGGAAATTCCCCATTCCCCTCGCGCGATCCTGAAGAAGCAGATCAAGCGCCTGGCCGAATTGGGCTATGACGCGATGATGGCGACCGAGCTGGAATTCTTCCTGTTCGAGAAAAGCTTTGGCGAGATCGCCAAGTCGGGCTTCCGGGATCTCACGCCGATTTCGGCCTATAACGAAGACTACCATATCCTGCAGACCACCAAGGAAGAACACGTGATGCGCCCGCTACGCAATCACCTGTGGGATGCGGGCATTCCGGTCGAGAACACCAAGGGCGAGGCCGAAGCCGGCCAGGAAGAGCTGAACATCAAGTACGATCATGCTCTGAACACCGCCGATTACCACACCATCGCCAAACACGCGGTGAAGGAAATCGCCTGGCAGCAGGGCCATGCCGCGACCTTCCTGCCGAAATGGCACCAGGACAGGGTCGGCTCGTCTTCGCACGTGCACCAGTCGCTGTGGAAGGACGGCAAGCCCGCCTTCTATGACGAAAGCGATCCCCTGGGGATGAGCCAGCTGATGAAACACTACATGGCCGGAATGCTGAAATATGCGCCCGACTACATGTATTTCCTGGCCCCCTACATCAACAGCTACAAGCGCTTCATGAAGGGCACCTTTGCCCCCACCCGGATCATCTGGTCGGTGGACAACCGCACCGCCGGCTTCCGCCTCTGTGGCGATGGCACCAAGGCGGTGCGCGTCGAATGCCGCGTCGGCGGCTCGGACATCAACCCCTATCTGGCCATGGCCGCGCAGCTGGCCGCAGGCATTGCAGGCATCGAGGAACAGCTGGAGCTGGCCCCGGCCGCCAAGGGCGACGTCTACCAGGGTGACACCGGCATGCTGCCCGGCAACCTGCGCGACTCCCGCGAGACGCTGAAGGGATCCGAAATGCTGCGCAAAGCCTTCGGTGACGAGGTGGTGGACCACTATGTACGCGCCGCCGAGGTGGAGATCGAAGACTTCGAGCGCGTCGTGACCGACTACGAGATCGCACGCGGATTTGAACGGGCCTGATCTTGCCCGTTCCCGGAATGACTGACACGGGCGGACCAACATTCTGCCCGCAAACATAAGAGGATGGCATGAGCCAGACACTGACATGTATCTCTCCGATCGACGGATCGACCTTTGCCACGCGCGAGACCCTGTCGCGCGATGACGCCTTTGCCGCCGCCAGCCGCGCGCGCGACGCGCAAGCCGCCTGGGCCGCGCGCCCCCTGGCTGAGCGGATCGACCTGGTGATGGCTGGTGTCGCCAAGGTTGGCGAGATGAACGACGAGATCGTCCCCGAACTGGCCCATATGATGGGGCGCCCGGTGCGCTATGGCGGCGAATTCGGCGGCTTCAACGAGCGCGCCTCCTACATGGCCGAGATCGCCAAGGACTCGCTGGCCGATATCGAGGTGGGCGAGGACGCGACCTTCAAGCGCTACATCAAGCGCGTGCCCCATGGCGTGGTCTTTGTCGTGGCGCCCTGGAACTACCCTTACATGACCGCGATCAACACCGTGGCCCCGGCCCTGATCGCGGGCAATACCGTGGTGCTGAAACATGCAACCCAAACCCTGCTGGTGGGTGAGCGCATGGCGGCGGCCTTCCATGCCGCGGGCGTGCCCGAAGATGTGTTCCAGAACGTCTTCCTCGATCACGACACCACATCCGAACTGATCGCGCGCCGGGCCTTCAACTTCGTCAACTTCACCGGCTCGGTCGGCGGCGGTCAGGCGATGGAGCGCGCAGCGGCCGGCACTTTCACCGGCGTCGGCACGGAACTCGGCGGCAAGGATCCGGGCTACGTCATGGAAGACGCGGACGTTGACGCGGCTGTCGAAACACTGATCGACGGCGCCATGTTCAACTCGGGCCAGTGCTGCTGCGGGATCGAGCGGATCTACGTGCATGAAAGCGTCTATGATGCCTTCCTCGCCAAGGCGGTGGAAATCGTGAAGGGCTACAAGCTGGGCAATCCCCTTGATGCCGAAACCACCATCGGCCCGATGGCCAATGCGCGCTTTGCCAAGGAAGTGCGCGACCAGATCGCCGAGGCGCTGGAGATGGGCGCAGTCGCCCATATCGACACCTTCGCCGAGGATGACGGCGGGGCTTACCTGACGCCGCAGATCCTGACCAATGTCAGCCACGAGATGCGCGTGATGCGCGACGAAAGCTTCGGTCCCGTGGTTGGCATCATGAAGGTCTCCTCGGACGCCGAGGCCATCGCGCTGATGAACGACAGCGATTTCGGCCTGACCGCCTCGCTCTGGACCAAGGATGTGGAACGCGCGCAGGCCGTGGGCGATCAGATCGAGACGGGTACCGTCTTCATGAACCGCGCCGACTATCTGGATCCGGGCCTGTGCTGGACCGGTTGCAAGAACACCGGACGTGGCGGCGGCCTGTCAGTGATCGGCTATCAGAACCTCACCCGCCCGAAATCCTATCACCTGAAAAAGGTGACGGGCTGACCATGACAACCCTTTCCTCCCTCACACCAAAGGGCGGCGTCCGCCCGGGTGGGTGCGAATGCGCCCGCCATGGGGGCGGGCGGGCGCAGCCCGGGCCACAAGCGCCCCGGGCCATTTATCTCGAAAGGTAGCAACATGTCTCTCGTTGGAAACTGGTCCTATCCGACCGCAATCAAGTTCGGCGCTGGCCGGATCAAGGAACTCGCCGCAGCCTGCGCCCAGGCCGGCATCAAGAAACCGCTTCTAGTCACCGACAAGGGCCTGGCAAACCTGCCCGTGACCCAGGGCACGCTCGACATCATGGAGGCCGCAGGCCTTGGTCGTGGCATGTTTTCCGAGGTCGACCCCAACCCCAATGAAAAGAACCTCGAGGCGGGCGTTGAAGCCTACAAGGCAGGCGGCCATGACGGTGTGATCGCCTTTGGCGGCGGCTCTGGCCTTGATCTGGGCAAGATGGTCGCCTTCATGGCCGGTCAGACCCGCCCGGTCTGGGATTTCGAGGATATTGGCGACTGGTGGACCCGCGCCGATGCCGATGCCATCGCACCGATCATCGCCGTGCCGACCACCGCGGGCACCGGTTCCGAAGTGGGTCGCGCCTCGGTCATCACCGATTCCGTCACCCATCAGAAGAAGATCATCTTCCACCCGAAGGTTCTGCCCACCGTGGTGATCTGCGATCCCGAGCTGACCGTGGGCATGCCGAAGTTCATCACCGCAGGCACCGGGCTTGATGCCTTTGCCCATTGCGTCGAAGCGTTTTCCAGCCCGCATTACCACCCGATGAGCCAGGGTATCGCGCTGGAAGGCATGCGGCTGGTCAAGGACTATCTGCCCCGTGCCTATGCCGATGGCACCGATATCGAGGCCCGCGCGCAGATGATGTCCGCTGCCGCCATGGGCGCCACCGCGTTCCAGAAGGGTCTTGGCGCCATCCACGCCATGAGCCACCCGATCGGCGCGGTCTTCAACACCCACCACGGCACCACAAACGCGGTCTGCATGCCTGCGGTTCTGGACTTCAACGCCCCCGTGATCGCCGACCGGTTCAACCAGGCGGCGGCTTATCTGGGCATCGAAGGCGGTTTCGATGGTTTCCGGTCTTACGTGCAGGAACTGAACGACAGCCTTGGCATCCCGCGCAAACTGTCGGACCTGGGTGTCACCGATGCCTCGATCCCGGAACTGGTCAAGGGCGCGATCATCGACCCCTCCTGCGGCGGCAACCCGATCGAGCTGACCGAAGCCAACCTGACCGAGCTGTTCCAGGCGGCGCTGTAACGCCTGGCAGTTTAATAGGAAAAGGCGCCTCCACATTGCTTCGTGGAGGCGCCTTTTCTGTTTGCCCGAGCCCTCTATTCCTTGCCGATCCGGCGCATATCCACGAACAGAGACTGCAGGGTATAGACCAGAATGGCCGCCCCGATGGCGCCACCGACGGCGACGCCAAGCAAGACCACCACATCGATGGGTCCACCAATGTCGGACAGGCCGGAATTCGTCATCACCATGACGAACCAGACCCCAAGCACCGCGCCCAGGGGCATGGACAATTGCGCCACTAGGAACTTGCGCCAGCTGATCGCCCGGTCGCGGATCAGAACATAGAGATAGGCAACGGTCAGCCCCGCCGCCGCAACAACCATGGCCCAGAACAGGCCCCGGCCAAAGATCTCTTCGAAGACAGCAATGAGAGTGCCGAATGTCAGGTCCTTCATGTCTTCTCCCTCCTCAGGCTCGGCCACGCAGCATGGCGTTATAGGTGGCCTTCAGCGCCACTTCCTTCATCAGCCAGCTGATCCACAATTCCTCCAGCGGAGCGATGATCCCCGGGAAGGACGGCACAAGGTCGTTGTTGTAATCAAACTCGATCAGCATGGCGCGGCCGACCTGGGTGATCATCGGGCAGGAGGTATAGCCGTTGTAGGTCTCACTCGCGTCGCGCCCCTCGATGGCGGCGATCAACCCGTCCTCGACCACTGGCACCTGCCATTTGACGCTGGCCGCGGTCTTGCCCTTGGGCACGCCCGCCACATCGCCCAGCGCCCAGATCTCCGGGTAGCGCAGATGTTGCAGCGTGGCCTTGTCACATTCGACCCAGCCCTGGTCGGTCCATTTGTCGGCCCAGCTGAGGCCGGACTGACGGATCACCTCCGGGGCGCGCTGGGGCGGGATCACGTGGATATAGTCATAGTCCATCTCCACTTCGCCCTCAGCAGTGGCAAGGCGCGCGCGTTTGGCGCCTGCATCGATGGATTTCAGCGTGTGCTTCATATGGCTTGCGATGCCGCGGTCCCCGAACAGCATGCGCACCTTTTCGGCCACGATCGGCACCCCGAACAGTGCCCCCTGCGGCGCGGCATAATGCACGTCTATCTTGCCGCCATTTCCCGCGCGTTTGGCGATATCGTCGATCAGGAAGGTATGTTTCAGCGGCGCGCCTGCGCATTTCATCTCGGTCTCGGGGCGGGTGAACAGGCCGACGCCGCCCTCTTCGGTGAATTTCGAGGCCGCCTGCCAGGTTTTGGCCGCATATTCGGGCCCGGCATAGAGCGCGCCGATCCCGTTCTGCCCGACCATATCCAAAGCAAAGCCCTCAATGGCGTCATGGTCCAAGATCAGCCCCGGCGCCACCACCAGGAAATCATAGGCCAAGGTCTGACCGCTGTCCGTTGCGACGGTCTTGGCCACGGGGTCGATGGCCGCTGCCCGCTCCGCGATCAGTTTGACACCACTGGGCAGCCAATCGGTGGTCAGGCTGGTCACGTAATTCGCGGGCTTCAGCCCTGCCGCCACCAGCGACAGACCGGGCTGGTAAAGATGCTCGACCCGCGGATCCAGCAGGGTGATCTCTGCCCCGTCAAGCCTGCGCACCAGACGGTTGGCCAAAGCCGTACCGCCCGCCCCGGCACCGATGATGACGATGCGCGCCTTGGTGGCAGTCTGTGCCGTCCCCTCTTGCGGCAGCGCCAAAGTGGCAGCGGCGGCGCCGCCAGCGGCAAGCCCGAAAAACTGC
Organism: Phaeobacter sp. PT47_59; assembly: GCF_028890025.1. Taxonomy (NCBI): domain Bacteria; kingdom Pseudomonadati; phylum Pseudomonadota; class Alphaproteobacteria; order Rhodobacterales; family Roseobacteraceae; genus Phaeobacter; species Phaeobacter sp. PT47_59. The sequence continues at coordinate 8,957 of NZ_JARCJL010000037.1, read as the reverse complement.
CGACGCGTGGCGTTCAGCTTTGTCATGACGTCCTCCTCAGGAATTCTGGCATTCCGACACAAACATATCTTGAATTCGGAATGTCTTGTTTGATGCATGTCAAACGCACCAAAAGGATCTGCCCGCCCGCGTTCTGACGCAGACGGGCGAGCGCGGCAGCGTCAGTAGGATGCAATCCGCGCGTTGGGGGCGATCATCGCGGCGGCCATGGCCTTGGGCTTGGCAACCGTCACTCCATCAAGCAGCACCGAGGCATCCGCGCCCTTGCCCGGCAGGTAGATCGCGCAGACCTCCACCTTGGCGCCCGGCAGGGTGGCAATCTTGCGCATCAGGCCCTGCGGGCTCATCTCGCGCGGCGGCTGCGGCGCGGTTGCGCTTTCGGGTGCGTCCTTTAGGGCGATATCCGCCGCCGGGCCACACAAGAGAATATGCGGCGCCACGCCCTGCTGTGCTGCCTGCATGGCCAGCACCATCGCCATAAGCTGCGTCTGCGGCTCTGGCGCAGTCAGAACCGTCACCAAGGTCTCCGGGGCCTGTTGCGCCAGGGCCGGACCGGTCAGCGACAGGGCCGCCAGGGCTGCGATTGCGACTTTCTTCATCACCTTCTCCTTTTCAATAGGTCTGTGGTCGTTTCATTCGGGCTGACAGATTTCACCGCGGGCGATGGCCAGGCCCGTGCGCCAGACCAACCCGGTCACGATGGCGCAAAGCAGGGCCAGCAATACGTAGCCGCCAACCTCGTGCCCGGCGCTGCCAGAGAGGGCGCCAAAGCGGAAACTCGCGATGGTCAGCGCCGCCATCGGAAAGCTGAGCGCCCACCAGGACAGGGCGAAAGGAAGGCCGCGCAGCTTGGCCACCTGCGTCGCAGCCAGGGCAAAGAAGACAAGCGCCGCGCCAAATAGAAAGCGGGCGAAACCATCCAGCACACCGCCGTTCAACTGCAGCCAGGCCAGGAAGCCGACAGCCGGAGGCGCGATCAGGATCGCCAGAGTCGGCACCATGCGCCCCGGCAAGGGATCGTGGAACATCAGACGGTTCATCACCAGGACCAGCAGCACCAGCCAGAAGATCATACCGGCGGAAAAGAACAGCCAGGAGGTCTCGACAAACCCCAGGGCGACACCGGCGACAGGCGCCACCACATTACCCACCGCCGGGATGAACCAGGCGGGCGAAATGTGAATGGTCTGAAAGCTGCGCTGGCCGATCCAGTTCGACAGGACCGCCAGGGTCAATGCCCCCTGCGCCAGCGCTCCGACCAGCCAGACGATGCGGGCAAGCTCCGGCAAGACCGGGCGCAGGGCGGTTGCGATCAGCAAAAGCGAGATCGACATGGCCGGGAAGAAGGCCAGCTTCACCGGATGCTGCCATTCGGCGGCAACCGCTGCCGGGTGGCGCAGCGCCTTGAGCGTGTAGACGAAAGCCAGCACCGCAAAGGCCACAACGGCCAACCCCAGGACCACAAGGCTGATGCCATCAAAACCGGCCGTATGTAGGGCCAGGGTCACCCCCGACAAGCCCATGACGGAGGCAAAGAACGGCACCGGGAAATGCGCAAGCCGGGGGTCTTCTGCCTGTTGCGGTGTTTGTGGTTCCGTGCTCATCGGGTCCTCCTGTCTTGGATGTTTCGGAGCGGGGCGCGCCGCTTGGGGATCTGCCGCCGCCGCGCTCACTATAGCGAGGATCGGCCGCGTTTCAGTGCTTGTGCTCGCCCACCGGGCAGTCACCCTCGTCGGCAAGGCAGGCATCGGCGCGCAACTCCAGCCACATGGCGTTCAGAACCGCAAAGAGCGCCGCCAGCGGAAGGCCAAGAAGCCAGGCAAAATACCACATGTTTTCAATTCCTTCAGTAAAGCGTATCTGCGTTTTCAGTCACATGCGCCTCGGTCACCTTGCCCCAGAGCACCCGGTAGACCCAGGCGGTGTAGGCCAGGATCAGCGGCATGAAGATCGCCGTCACCACCAGCATGATGAACAGTGTCTGATGCGAGCTGGAGGCATCCCAGACGGTGAGCGAACTGTTCGGGTCCACCGTCGAGGGCAGGATGAAGGGGAACATGGTCAGCCCGACCGAGGCGATCACCCCGGTGATCCCCAGCTTGGACCACAGGAGGGTGGACACCTCGCCGCGCCCTTTCAACCCGCGCACCGCCAGGGCGATGCCGACAAAGCCCATGATCGGGGCAATCGCGATCCAGGGCCGCACGGCATAGGCCGTGAGCCAGCTGCCGCCACGTGCAACCTCTGAATAAAGCGGATTGGACGGGCCGTTGGGCAGGACCTCACCGACCAGGGCAAAACCGTCGATGCCGACAGCCAGCCACAGCCCGGCCAGCGCATAGCCTGCGGCGGCAACCAGGCCTGCAACCACACCGATACGGCGGGCGCGGGCGGCAATCGCGCCTTCGGTCTTCACCGTCAACCAGGCCGCACCATGCATCAGCAGCATGGAGAAGGACACCACACCGGCGAGGAGGGCGAAAGGCCGCAGCAGGCCAAGGAATTTGCCATAGTAGCTGCCGTCATACATCGGCATCAGGTCGGGCGTCAGATGGAAGGGCACCCCCAGAAGCACATTGCCCACCGCAACGCCGAACAGGAGCGCGGGAACCGCTCCGCCTGCAAACAGCGCCCAGTCCCAGAGCGCGCGCCATCTGGCGCCTTCCCGTTTGGAGCGATACTTGAAGGCCACAGGGCGCACGATGAAGGCGGCCAGCACCACGAACATCGCCAGGTAGAACCCCGAAAAGGACACCGCATATAGCGGCGGCCAGGCGGCAAAGATCGCACCGCCTCCAAGGATGAACCAGACCTGGTTGCCTTCCCAGACCGGACCCACGGTATTGATGACGACGCGGCGCTCCACATCGGTTTTAGCAACGAAGGGCAGCAAGGCTCCCACGCCCATGTCGAACCCGTCGGTCAGGGCAAAGCCGATCAGAAGCACCCCAAGCAGCGCCCACCAGATGACACGCAGGATATCGAAATCGATCAATTCATAGAGGATCATATCGGTTACTCCGCAGGGGTTGCAGATGAGGCGGCAAGACCCGGTTGCTGTTGCAGGCGCGCCTCGTGCCGCTGTTGCCAGGCGTCGGTCTCTTCCACGTCCTGGAACGGGCCTTTGCGGATGTATTTCACCATCAAGCTCACCTCGATCACGAAGAGCACCGTGTAGAAGATCACGAAACCGGCCAATGTGATGAGAAGATCCGCAATGCTGAGATGCGAGGCCGAGAGCGCCGTGGGCAGCACCCCGTCCACCGTCCAGGGTTGGCGCCCGAATTCGGCCACGAACCAGCCCAGTTCGGCCGCGATCCACGGGGTCGGGATGATCGCCACCGCCGCATACAGCGACCAGCGCGGGAACTGCATGTTGCGGAAAGAGGCCCGGTAGAAGAAATAGCCCATCACCGCGATAAAGCTGAAGCCCAGCGCCACCATGATGCGAAAGGCCCAGAACAGCGGGAAGACGCCGGGAATGGTATCCTCGGCCGCCATGGCGATCTGTTCCTCACTGGCCTCGCGCGGGTCGTCGACATAGCGCTTCAACAGATAGGCAAAGCCCAGATCGGCCGAGTTCTGCTCGAAGATGAACCGCGCTTCGGCGGGCACATTGCCGCGCTCTTCGCGGATGGTCATCAGCGCATCATAGGCAATGATGCCACGGCGGATCTTCTCTTCGGCCTCAAGGACCAGATCGTTGATGCCGGGGATTTCCTCGGTCAGGCTGCGGGTGCCGATCAGCCCCATGGCCCAGGGGATATGTAGCGCATAATGCGTTTCGCGCGCCTCCTGGTCGGGCAAGCCCACCAGGGTAAAGGAGGCAGGCGCGGGCTCGGTCTCCCACATGGCTTCGATCGCGGCCAGTTTCATCTTCTGGGTATGGCTGGCGGAATATCCCGATTCATCGCCCAGCACGACAACAGACAGCGCCGCCGCAAGGCCAAAGGAAGAAGCCACTGCAATGGAGCGCCGGGCCAGGTCCTTGTGCCGCCCCTGGATCAGATAGAGCGCCGATACGCCCAGCACAAAAACCGCAGCGGTCACGTAGCCTGCCGATACCGTATGCACGAATTTGGCCTGGGCCACCTCGTTGAACACCACGTCGAAGAAGGAGGTCATCTCCATCCGCATGGTGTCGGGATTGAATTCAGCCCCCACCGGGTTCTGCATCCAGCCATTGGCAATCAGGATCCACAACGCCGAGAAATTCGACCCGATGGCCACCAGCCAGGCCACCACCATATGCTGCACCTTCGACAGCTTGTCCCAGCCAAAGAAGAACAGCCCGACAAAGGTGGCCTCCAGGAAGAAGGCCATCAGACCTTCAATCGCCAGCGGCGCACCGAAGATGTCGCCCACATAGTGGCTGTAGTAGCTCCAGTTCATGCCGAACTGAAATTCCATGGTGATGCCCGTGGCGACACCCAGAACGAAGTTGATGCCAAACAGCGTACCCCAGAATTTGGTCATCTGACGCCAGATGGGGCGGTTCGTCATCACATAGACCGTCTCCATGATTGCCACGAGGATCGACAGACCCAGTGTCAAGGGCACGAAGAGGAAGTGATACATGGCCGTCATCGCAAACTGCAGGCGCGACAGCTCGACCAGTCCGATCTCCATGGGATGTTTCCTTTCGGTTCGTTTTCCATATTTTAGATGCGGATTTAAACCGGTTATATTCCGAATCCAAGATGTGAAATTGATCTGGGTCAATTTCCCCATCTGGAATGCAGATTTTATCGCCGCTACAGCACATCACCCCGGCAGGGACCGGTCAGGAGGATCGCAGCTTGCAGATACGGTCGGCGCTTTCGATCTCGGCCTTACGATGCGCGGCGATCAGGATGGCGGCCTCCGGGCAGGCGCGCCGGATCCCCAGCATCACGGCGCGGGCCATCTCATCGTCCAGCCCTTCGGTTGGCTCATCCAACAGCAAAAGCCGCGGCTGGCGCAGGATCGCCCGGGCCAGAACCAGCCTGCGCGCCTCGCCACCGGACAGGCCCGCGCCGCGAAAGCCAAGCCAGGTCTGCAGACCTGCGCGCTGGCGCAGGGTGTCGGCAAGGCACGTATCCTCCAGTGCCTGCCACAGTGTCTCGTCATCGGCATCGGGCGCGGCAAGCCTGAGGTTCTCGGCAATGCTGCCTGTGATCAGAGCATGGCGTTGCGGCACCAGGACCGTGTCACGGGTCACATCGCCAAGCGGCAGATCCGCAGGGGCCTGCCCACCGTAGAGCAACCGGCCCGCCGTCGGGCGCAGCGCCCCTGCCGCCAACAACAGGACCGTGCTTTTGCCGCTGCCACTGGGACCGGTCAGAACAAGGGTCTCTCCCGGTCCGACAGAGAAAGACAAGGGAGCAAAGATCGGCGTGCCTCGTGCCAGGGTCACGGCGTCAAAGACAAGATCCCCCGCCCGGTCACCGGTCAGAAGCCCGCCGACCTCATCATCCGGGTCCAGTTCTTCCCCCAAGGCCGGCAGCACCCGACGCGCCGCATGGGTCATGCGCCCGATCTCGGCCAGGGCGCGGCGCACGGGCGCGACCGCCTCGCCCAGGGCCAGCGCCACGAATAGGGCGATGGCGGCACTGGCGACGGTAATGTCTCCGCTTTGCACCAGAAAGATCCCAAGCCCGAGGGTTGCTGCGGTGATCCCGCCACCCATCAGATCCAGCCAGGCCCCGGCCCGACGTTCGACACGGTCCAGGCTTTGGCGGGCACGGGTATGGCGTTCAAAGGCATGGTTCACCGTCCGGGCCGTGCGCTGTAACTGACCATAGACCGTCAGATCGTCCCGCCCGGAAATCAGGTCGATCAATCGGCTGCGCCCGGCCTGCAAGGCGGCCTCTGCCTGCCGCGCCGGACCACGGGCCAACCGCTGGCCGATGAAGAACACGGCGGTTGGCAGGATCAGGTAACCGCCACCGATGACCAGCGCGACGCTGGGATGGACCAGAACCCACAAAATCACCGTGGCCCCCAGGATGGAGATGCTACCCGCCAGCACCGGCAGCACCAGGCGCAGCAAGGCGCCATCCAGCGCATCGGTATCGGCGGTAATCCGGTTCAGCTCGGTATTGGCCCGCAGCCGTTCGATCTGGCGATGGGGCGCCTGCGACAGGCCGATCAGCAAGCGCAGCCGCAAGCCCGACAGCGCCCGCAGGGTGGCATCATGGGTCAAAACCCGCTCCCCATAGCGCGCTGCGGTGCGCCCCAGGGCCAGAAAACGCACCATGGCTGACGGCACAAAGACGTTGAACAGAATGCCAAGCCCCGCCATCCCCGCCGCCGCCGAAGCGATGATGAACCAACCCGACAGCCCCAGCAGCGCGGTGCCCATCGCCAGTACGGCCACGGACAGCGCCAAGCCACGCCAAAGCGCAGCGCGTTCATCCCGCACCACCATCAGGATCAGGCGGAAAAGAGCGCTCATGCTGCACCCGTTGTCGGCTGCAGGACGATTTGCCGGGACATGCGCCGTGCCAAGGCCGGATCATGGGTCGCGATGACCAGCGTGCCACCGGGTTTGGCGAATTGCATCAGCCCATCGATCACATCTGCGGCGGTTACTGCGTCCAGATCGGCAGTGGGTTCATCCGCCAATAGAACCTGCGGCGCCCCATTGAGCGCACGCGCCAGGGTCACACGCCGCGCCTCGCCCCCCGATAGCCCCGCGCCGCGCTCTCCAAGCAAGGTCAGATCCCCGCGTGGCAACCGATCCAGGACCTGCGACAGCTGTGCCTGGGCCACCGCATCCCCATTGAGCCGCGCGCCAAACCCCAGATTGTACCGCAGGCTTCTGTTCAGGAAATGCGGCGCCTGGGGCATCCAACCAATCATGGCCCGCCAGCGATCCGCCAGATCATCGTCCAACGGGGCGCCGTCCAGGGTGATCCGGCCGTGGTCCGGGCATTCCAAACCAGCCAAGAGCCGCAGAATGGTACTCTTTCCCGCGCCGCTCTGTCCCAGCAGTGCAACCGTGTCCCCGGGCAGGATCTGGAAGTCCGGAAAGATAACCCCATGGTGGGCCACAGCCTCAAACCGCACCACCGGCATCCCCGGTAACGGCGACACCGCCTTCCCTGTGCCCATGCGTTTGCCACGCGGCTCGACCCGCCAATCCTCCAGTTCCTTCAGCACCGCCTCGGCCGCGGCCCGATCATGCCAGGCCGCCGCCAGATCGCGCAGCGGCTGAAAGAACTCCGGCGCCAGAAGCAGCAGATAGACGCCTGCGACCGGGCTGAGATCCCGGCCCCAGCCGCCCCAGTCCAATTCCCCCAGCAGGGAAAACCCGACCCAGATCGCCACCATGGCAACGCCCAGAGCAGAGAACAGCTCCAGCACGGTTGAAGACAGAAAGGCTATGCGCAATACGGCCATGGTCCGTTGCCTGAGGCTGTCACTCGCGTCAGCAAAATCCGCAATCACCACCGGTCCAGCGCCGATCAGGCGCAGATCGCCCAAGGCGCTCAGGCGATCCACCAGGAGGTCGCTCAACGCGCCGACCTCGCCCATCTGGCGCGCACTCGCCTCCTTCGCGGCCCAGCCCACCAGCGCCATGAACATTGGGATCAGCGGCCCCGCGAATAACAGAACCAAAGCCACCGCCCAGCTGTGCCAGGCTGAAATGGCCAGGATCAGCAGCGGCACAACGGTGCTGCGCAGGCGCGCGGGCCGGTAGCGCATCAGATAGGGGCGCAGGGCTTCCAGTTTCTCGCCCATCATGGCCGCCAATGCCCCGGCGCCTCCAAGCCCAGACTGTGTTGCCGCCAGAGTCTCTGCTTCCACGACCTCGGCACGCACTTGCGCAATTCGGGCATCGGCCGCCGCCGACAATATCCGTTGTGCCCAAGCCTCACCCGCAGTGCGCAGACCCCAAAGGGCGAAGAAAACCGCAACCGTGGGGAACAGGGCCACCTGTTCCGGCGCGGTCAGCAAAGTACCAAAGGTCCAGGCGATGATCGCGGCAGCCAGCAGCCACAACAGCGCCGCCAGCACCGACAACCAGGCCCCCATCACCTCCGCTTTGACAAATCGAAACCCCTCGCCGCGCACGATGAACCCTCTATAATCAGCATTTCTGATGGGGATTTAATACCTCAGGCGTTCGACTGTTTTGATCTGGCGCAAGGATATGTGGTATTTTTCCTGCAAGAATGCTGAGGCCCATTGAGGACTGCCATGAGACTGACAACCCGAACCAACCTGGCCGCACGCATTCTGATGACCTGCGCCGGGACGACCGACCACCTGCTGAAAACCGCAGATATCGCCAAGCTGTGCAATTCCTCGACCAACCACACGGCCCATGTGGTCCAGCGGCTGCAGGCCGAAGGTTATGTCAGCACCCTACGCGGGCGCGCCGGGGGGATCCGCCTGGCCCGCCGCCCGGATCAGATCTCCATCGGCGAGATGTTCCGGCTGTTCGAAGGCGAGATCCCCATTGCGGAGTGTTTCGACCCCGAGACCAACGGCTGTCCGCTCACAACGGCTTGCCGCCTGCGCAGCTATATTCAAAAGGCGCTTGATGCCTTCTATCACGAGTTGGACATGGTCACCCTGCACGATCTGGTTCAGGGCAACTGCGGACTGACTCATCTTCTGGCGATGCATCCCGCAAACGGGACGGCCTGTTCGCCGCCGCAGTAGCGCCTGAGCCCTCCCCTTTGACGGGGCCACAGGTTCGCCATGCCTTCCACCTTGACCACTCCTGATATCCGGTCAGAAATCTTGGCAACCGTGCGCGGGCTGATCGGGCGTGTGGTGGTGGGTCATGAGAGCGGCCAGGTCACCCTAGCTCTCGAAGGAGCGTTGGCGTCCATGCTTGACTTGTCCCGGAACGCAGGAAGCCGCCCTTGGGCGGCTTGTTCTTGTGTATTGGTTGCGGGAGCAGGATTTGAACCTGCGACCTTCAGGTTATGAGCCTGACGAGCTACCTGGCTGCTCCATCCCGC
>NZ_JARCJL010000036.1:0-32738 GCF_028890025.1 Phaeobacter sp. PT47_59 | reverse complement strand
AGTGGACGACTTTTACGCCGCCCGCGACAACACTATGCCGTCGCTACCGTGGCCGAGTATTGCTCCGCCGTTCACAGTCGATCTCGGCGGGGCGAATTCCGGCAAGGTGACTGATGGCGATGCCTTCAAGCCGGGGTCGGATCTGGCGCTTGAGATCTGGATGGTCCCGCAGAGTGCCAATTCCAAACAGGTGATCTTTGAAAAACCGGGGAGCTATTCGCTCTATCTCGACACGTTGGGTCAGGTGAACCTGCAACTGGAGCTGGAGCAGGCCAGTGAAACCTACCAGGATCCGCCAAAGACCTATAGTGCTCCGCCGATTGCGGCGCCGGTGGAGCTGGGCAAGACCAATCACGTGGTGGTGAACTTCACCACCGGGGCGGTAGCCAATAGCACCGGGTCCTCCGGCATGGTGGAGACCAAGTACTTCCTGCGGGCCTCGGTCTATGTGAACGGGCAGTTGGCGATGACCCCGGTCGACAAGGAAGACCTGACACAGCCGGTCTCCTTCAAGAGCGAGGACAGCCCTTTCTACATGGGTATTTCAGGCAAGAAGACTTTCAATTTCCAGGGCCTTTTGTCTCATGCGCGGGTCTGGAGCCGGACGCTGAACTCCGCCGAGATCACGCAGGTCTATAAGTTCCATGGCTATCCCAGCAGCACCGACGGGCTGGTGGCGGGATGGGATTTTGCCGACCAGGACGGCAAGACCGCCAAGGATGTGACCAAGAACAACGCCATGGTGCTGACGTCGAACCAGCTGTGGACGGTATGGCAGGATGTGTCGCAGGCGGCGATCTATGTGGACGGCGGCGCATCGATCCCGCAGCGCAAGTCGGCGGCGGATGTCGGGGGCTATGGCACCAGCCAGTTCACTTTTGGTGCGCTGAAGGGCGACAGCGGCTCGACGCTGCCCTTCAGGGGACAGCTGGATGATATCCGGCTGTTTGATATCCGCCTGACCCTGCAGCAGATCGCCGAGGCTCGCAACACGCCCTATGTGGGGGGGGAAACCGGGCTTTGCGGCTATTGGAAGATAGAGGCAGGCTCGGGTGACGTGATCTATGATGCCACCGGCACCGGCAACAATGGCACCGTGGTGCCAAGTTCGGCGGTGCCTGGCTGGACCTCGGACGCGGCGCCCATCCAGAACGAAGCGGATACCGTGGTCAATGCCCTGGGTGGGGTGGCGGCCTATGCCGTGGCGCAGCTGTCCGACGCGCCCAGCGTCATCGAATATGCCAGCACCCAACGTGATGCCTATGACAAGCTCTACTCGGTAATGATGCGGGGGTATTTCTATACGACCCCGGCAGAAACCACCGTGCTGCAACTGGGTTACAAGGTCGGCGATCTCGATACGATCTACGTCGGGCAGGTGCAGACCAAACCGTCGATCATCGGCTATATCGAGGGTGGTCCCCCGCTGCCGAGCGAAAACCAGACCCTGGCCTATTGGTCTGGCGACATGGGCGGGCCCGCTTCGGCCTATGCCAGCATTTCCTCGGTGACCTATGTGGAAAGCGATGCCAAGACCTGGTCCTTTGAGGCCAGCAGCTCGGCCCAGTTCATATCGGAGTTCAACTTCACCGGCGGCTTCTATCAAAAGAGCGAGACCAGCACCTCGGTCGGGGTGGGGGCAGAGGCTGAAACCCAGGTCTTGGAGAACAAGTTCACCCTGGGCGGCAAGGTGACACTTTCGGGGGGGATCGGCTCCAGCGATGATGTATCGCAAAGCCATGAATATACCGAAACCCTGACCTCTTCCTTTGCGCCTGCCGGAGCCTGGGAGCCTGCCGACAATATCCTCAATCCGACCGTGGGGCGGCGCTACATCCAGAACAATATCGGCTCTGCCGTGGTGAAATCCGCGGTGGCCGACATGTACATGCAGGCGCTGAAGGGGACGCAAACGCCGGTGGGCTATACCCTGGTGCCCAACGACACGATCCCGATCGACAGCAATATCATCGATTTTCCGATCAACCCCAAATACGTCAAGAACGGCACGTTGGACGGTAAGGTCGGCCTGGTCAACGATCCTGACTACCCCGGCGCGAACGAAGAGCGAGGCAGCTACTTCAAGCCGGTCGAAGCCTATGATCTGAAAAGAAAGATCGAAAAACAGGAAGAGCAGCTCAAGGCCTATCACGACCAGTTCGACACCACCCGCTACAGTGTTCTGGGGTCCATGGGGGCCGTGAAATCCAAGCTGAAGGAAAACCCGGCCTATGACTTTGCGGCCAAGGTGAACAAGCGATCCCTGGTCAATACCTACGTCTGGACCGCTGCAGGGGGGCTGCGCCGCGAGGAACAGAGCGTGGCCAACAGCTATATGGAGAAACACAGCGGCGCCAGCGATCTGAAATTCGCGTTGGGCGCCGAGCTGAAATCCGATATCGGCACGCCCTTCGGGGGCTATTACATCGAAACGGACGCGATGTTCGGCGGTGCATTCACCATGAGCGCCAGCAAGGCCGATACGGCGGCGAATTCCTTCTCGCTGTCCTGCACCGTCGATCCAACCGATTTCCTGCCAGCCCCCAAGCTGCATATGAACGACAAGGGAGAGCTGGAATTCCTCGGCTATGAGACAAGCCCCGCACCGGGCAAGGTGGATGGCTACCGCTACATGTCCTTCATGCTGGCGCCCAAGGAAGAGAATTTCACCGCACTCAACCAGGTGGTGGACCAGAACTGGCTCAACAATTGCACCAGCGCGGCTGCCAATGCCATGCGCGAGGCGATCGCAAACCCGACAGAGCCGTGGCGGATCCTGTATCGAACCACCTATGTCAGCCGCGTGCCTGCGCCCTTCCAGCCGGTGCGCGACAATACCACCGCCCCCAATATCGTGGCGCCCGCCAACCTGGCATCGAACCATTGGGTCCTTGGCGTGATGGATGAGCTGATCACCGTGCCCAATCCGACCCCGACCGAGATAGGCGAGGCCATCGATCAGATGTTGGGCACCGGGGCTAAGCCCGGTCTTTTGAAGGATATCGTGCCGTGGTGGACGGATTTCTTTGCCGCGGCGCAGGTCTATGGCTCGACCGATTTCATCGAGCTGGCCGAACTGCGCAGCGATCTCTTGGACTACATGATCTCGAAATACGAGGCCGAGGCCTACGCCTTGAGCTGATTGCCGGAATTTCAACAAAGGAGACTTAGGATGAGTGATGTAAACACGACCTTGACCCTGACCGGATTTCACACCGGCCTGTCCTCGGCCTTGCAGACCACGGTGGGCACCATTTCCGGCGGCTCGTCGATGAACGGATCGACCGGGTTCACCATTTCCAAAGAACAAGGGGGCGATCTGACCTTCAGCGTCGTGTCGCTGACCGGTGATGTCGATGTGGTTGATCCGGCGACAATCACCATTGGCGCTCTTTTCACGCAGGATGCGCGGATCTCTGATCTGGAGCTGGAACTGCGCTGGAGCGACATCCCCGCAGAGAGTGAAATCGCGGTCCAGTCCAGCACCGGGGATCTCACGGTCAATCGCCGGAGCATGTCGGGCGACGGCAATTTCAGCGTCTCGGCGCAACCGGCGAAGGCCGGGGAAACCGAATTCGCCATTGCGATCTGGATCAAGAAGCCGGAGGCCCTGACCGCCAACAGCGCCGTCACCCTCACGCTGTCCTCACTCGAAGGCGGCGGCGGTGGTCCGGTGAAACAAACCTTGCTGGAAAAGCTGCATATCGATCTGGGCTAACCCCATAGAAAGGAGACTATCATGGCTGAAGAAACCTGGCCCGGCATCGTCGTGCGCGCAAAAATCGGGGAAGATGGCACCGTTCCGCGCAGTTCTTCCTCGCAATCCCCCGACATCATCATTGCTCCGAATTCCGAACCCTATCAGGATCCGTCGATCCTCACGGATCCCAACAACTACGACAAAAGCTATCCAAACGCCCTGAACATCGGCCGCCCGAACTACCTCTATGTACGTGGCAAGAACTACACCGAAGCAGAGCTTTCGGGGCATTGGACCCTGTATTACGCCGAGCCGAACATCCTGCTTTACCCCTACCTGTGGGAGGACAATCAGCTCGGGACCTCGACCAACAACAAGCGGCCCGATTTCACCATTGGCGCGGGCGCAATCGGGGCGTCGACGGATCCCTTCCGCTGGATCCCGGCTGACGTATCGGATCACTATTGCATGATTGCCATTTCCGAGACACCCGATCATGGCAACCCGGTGGCAGGCGCCAACAATATCGACAGCCTGGCGAGTGTCATGTCCAACAATGCCAATATCGCCCAACGCAATGTGCAGATGGTGCGGGGCAACAAGCCGCAGCAGATCATGGATGCACGCTATAACCAGGGCGAACAGACAGCGACGGTGGATCTGGACGTGCGGTTCAAGAACATTCCCACCGGCACCCATTACAAGGTGACCTCGGGCACGCCCTTGGATGGAGAGGCGCTGATCAAGACCAATGAGAAGGATGCCGACGGGACCACCGAATTTGATTTCGGCGTCAGCTGGACCGACAAGACCATCCCCGCGCAGTGGAGTTCGCTGTTCACGGTCGAACTGTTCTTCAAGAGCGGCGGCACCTGGCCCGAAAAGGGCACCCCCCAGGTCGAGATCATCGGCAAGCTGTTGTTGACCGAAGACCATGTTCTTTATGCCATTGGTGAGGTTGCAGGGACGGATCCGGAAACCGGAGCGATGCGGATGACGGTGCGCGGCGGTCCGGTCAAGACCGTGACAGTCGGCTCCTGCGGGGCTGATTTCTTTGAAAGCGGCCCTGATATGTTCGATTGAACCGGAATCACCCAGCGTTCAGGCGCCAATACGCCCATCCCAGTGACGTCCCGAAAGCCCCTTTGCGGCACGGGGCGTCCCTGCACAGACAGGTGGGTGCCGGCATGGCGGTGTCTCTACATCAGCACTTCAAGCCAGAACCAGACGGTCAGGATCGACGCCCCGGTGGCAATCAGCACCGAAGAGGCCGCAACGCGGCGGGCCCGCCCGTACATATTGGCAAAGATATAGGCGTTGAACCCCGGCGCCATGGCGGCATTCAGAACGCCTGAACGGAACAGGTCCTGTTTCAGGCCCAGGGTGCTGCCCAGGGTCCAGACAATGGCCGGATGCACCATCAGGGCGGTGACGCAGACAAAGGCGATGGTGCGCAGATCGCCTTCGGGGCGGTATTGCACCAGCACGCCGCCAAGGGCAAACAGGGCGGCCGGCAGGGCGGCGCGGATCAGCAGTTGCAGGGCGTCATCGATCGTGCCGGGGATGGTCAGCCCTGTCAGGTTGAAGATGAACCCCAGGGCAATGCCCAGGATCAGCACGTTGTTGAACATGGCTTTCAGGACAGATCGCGCCATCTGCACGTTGCCCCGGCCGCGGTTCTTGACGATCTCCATCACCGTGATGCCGATGCCGTAGCAAAACGGCGCGTGAAAGGCGATGATCGCGTAGTTGCCAACCAGGTTGTCCGGGCCAAAGGCGCGCTCGGTGATGGGCAGCCCCAGGAGAACCGAGTTGGAAAAGAGACAGCAAAACCCGATGGCGACGCAGTCTTCCCAGTCGCGTTTGAAGATCAGCCGGGCGCCGAACAGCCCGATCAGGAAACAGGTCCCCGCGCCGGTGTAGAAACTGATCAGCAGGATCGGATCGAAACTGCTGCTCAGGTCCAGATTGGCAATGGCGCGAAACAGAAGGCAGGGAATGGCAAAGCTCTGGGTGAAATTCATCAGGCCTTCGATGTGGCTTTGGGTGAAATAGCCTTTGCGCGTGGCGGCATAGCCTGCCGCGACGACCAGGAAAACGGGCAGGATGACGTCGATCAGGCTTTGCAGCATCTATGGATCCTTTGGCGGCGCTGGCGGGCGGCCCTAGAGGGGGACGCGGATCACCATGCCATCATAGGCAGGGGTGATGTGATCCGGAGTTTCGGCCTCGACCGTGGCGTAATCCATGTCGATATGCATATTGGTCAGAACCGCGCGGCGAGGCTGCATGCGGTCGATCCACTCCAGCGCCTGGCCCATGCTGAAATGGGTGGGGTGGGGCGTGCGGCGCAGCGCATCCAGAACCCAGCAGTCCAGATCGGTAAGCTCTGGCAGGGCGGCGTCGGGGATCTCGATCACATCGGGCAGATAGGCCAGGCCGCCGATCCGAAAGCCAAGCGCGTCTATCGAGCCATGACCGACCTCGAAGGGGCGGAAGGGGATCTCGCCGCCGGGGCCATTGATGCTGAACGGACCATTGATGCTGTGCAGATCCAGGATCGGCGGGTAGGGGGAGCCTTCGGGCTGCACGAAGGCATAGCCAAACCGCGACAGGAGCGCGTTCTGCGTATCGCCATCCGCATAGACAGGGATGCGCGCGCGCATGTTGAAGACGATCATCCGCAGATCGTCGATGCCATGCACGTGGTCCGCGTGGGAATGGGTGTAGACCACGGCATCCAGCCGCCCGACATTTGCATCCAGCAGCTGGCTGCGCATATCGGGGGAGGTGTCGATCAGCACCGTCGTGGTGCCATCGGGGCCATCCCGTTCGACCAGCATCGAGCAGCGCCGCCTTGTGTTGCGCGGATTGTCCGGGTCGCAATCACCCCAATGACCGCCAAGGCGCGGCACCCCGCCCGAGGATCCGCTGCCGAGGATTGTGTAACGCAGCTCTGCCATCACGCGGCCGCCTTATGTTGTGCGACCTTCCAGAACAGCCGGTCAAAGTTCTCCTGGGTGCGGGCGGCAAAATCGGCGTAGTCCAGGCCAAAGGCCTCGGCGCCGACCCTGGCGGTATGGGCCGTATAGGCGGGCTCGTTGCGCTTGCCCCGGTGCGGCGGCGGCGCCAGATAGGGGGCATCGGTCTCGACCAGGATGCGGTCCACGGGGGCGGCGGCAAAGATATCGCGCAGCTCCTGGCTTTTGGGGAAGGCAGCGATGCCAGACATAGACAGGTAAAACCCCAGGTCCAGCGCGGCCCGTGCCAGCTCTGCCGAGGAAGAGAAGCAATGCATGACGCAAGAATAGCTGCCGTTTTGCATCTCTTCCGCCAGGATGCGCGCCATATCGTCATCGGCGGCGCGGGCATGGATGATCAGCGGCAGGCCGGTTTCGCGCGCGGCCGCGATATGGGTGCGCAGGGAGGTCTGCTGAATCTCGGCACTGTCGGCGGTGTAGTGATAATCAAGACCCGTCTCGCCGATGCCCACGAACTTGGGATGTTTGGCGAGGGCGACCAAGTCTTCAACACTGACCAGCGGCTCATCCGCCGCGCTCATCGGGTGGGTGCCCGCGGCATAGAAGACCGGATCATGCGCCTCGGCGATGGCGCGCACCGCGGGTTCGTTCTTCAGCTTGGTGCAGATGGTGACCATGCGCGTGACACCGGCCTCGGCGGCGCGGGCGATCACCTGGTCCAGCTCGCCCTCAAAATCCGGGAAATCCAGATGGCAGTGGCTGTCGGTGATCTGGGGGAGGGTGCTGCTGCTCATGCTGTCTCTCGTCGCCTTCTTGCGCCGCAGCCCCCTGTAAAGCCCGTCAAAACGGTGGGTCAGCGCGACGCGGTATCCTGCATCTTGAAAACCGTATCTAGAACTAGGGCGGCGGGGTCAAGGTTCACCGCCTGCCCGTGGCGCGCCCGCGCGGTTGCCTCGGCCGACAGATCCGCCCAGGCTCGCCCTTTCAGCGGATCGGGTGCCAGCCTGGTCAGCATCGCCGCTTCGCCTGTTGCGGCTTCGGGATGGGGGGGCTGGCCGGTGGCGCCGGTGCGGGCAAGACGCGCCATGGCAAATTCCACCAATGTCAGGAGCAGTTCGAATTTTTCGGCTCCGCCGCGCTGTGCGGCGGTTTCCGCCAAGGCAAGGGCGCGTTGGCGGTCAAGCCGGGGCAGGGAGTCGAGGATCTGCACCAGCTCGCCATAGGTCTTGAGACCGCCCAGGTTCAATAGACGCAGCGCAGCGCCAACCGATCCCGCAGCCAGCGCCGCAAGGTGATCGGGGTTTTCCGGCAGATCGGCTGCGGATTGAACCAATGCGGCCTGCATGTCTTCTGCTGAAAGCGGGCCCAGGCGCAGGGTGCGGCAGCGCGAGCGGATCGTCGGCAACAGCCGCGAGGGCTGGTGCGAGATCAGGAACATGGTGGTGCGCGCGGGCGGCTCTTCCAGCATCTTCAAAAGCGCGTTGGCGGCACTCGGGTTCATCTCATCCGCCGCATCCACGATCACCACGCGCCGCCCGCCATCGGTGGCCGAAAGGCCAAAGAACCGGTTGAGCGCACGAATGTCATCGACCACGATCTGATCGCGCAGCTTGCCCTTATCATTGTAGCTGCGGGTGATTGCCGCCAGGCCAGGCTCTGCCAGCGCGTGAATGCGGTGGGAGACCGGATGATCGTGGTCGATATCGAGCGAGGTCGCGGGCGGCGGCGCTCCGAACAGCCCGTCCTCGGCTGGCGGGGTTGCCAGCAGGAAGCGCGCAATGCGCCAGGCCAGCGTTGCCTTGCCCACGCCCTGCGGGCCGGTGAGCAGCCAGCCATGGTGCAGCCGGTCGGAATTGAAGGCGGTGAGGAAATCTGCTTCGGCCTTCTCCTGGCCAAAGATCCGCAATGTCTCGCGCGGATGCGGCGCGCCTGCGGCCTGATCGGCGCGGGGCAGCTCGTCTTCGCCGCTCATGCGCGGGCCTCTGCCGGAGACAGGCGTTTTTGCGCGCAGGCCAGCACATCGGCGGCGACATCATCCACCGGGCGATCACCGTCCAGAACGCAGAAGCGGTCTGCGAATTCTTCCGCGAGGCTGAGGAAACCGGCGCGCATCTTTTCCTGTAGCGCGAGGCCGAAATCCTCGAACCGCTCCTCGGTGCCCTGGCGGCCCTTGGCACGGGCAAGGCCCTTGGCCGGGTCCATGTCGATCAGAAAGGTCAGATCCGGTTCGCGGCCGATCATCATGGTGTGCAAGCGGTCCACGGTGTCGCGCAGATCACCGCGCGACAGGCCCTGATACATGCGGGTGCTGTCGGCAAAGCGGTCGCAGATCACGATCTTCCGGGCAGCGAGCGCCGGTTCGATGGTGCGCTCCAGGTGATCGCGGCGGGCGGCGGTGAACAACAGGATCTCCGTCTCGGCGGACCATTTGTCGGGATCGCCCTCCAGCACCATGCGGCGGATCTCCTCGGCACCGGCAGAGCCGCCCGGCTCTCGCGTCAGCACCACCTCATGCCCGGCGGATTGCAAGGCTTCGGCCAGGAGCCTGCATTGCGTGGATTTGCCCGACCCGTCGATGCCTTCGAAGGTGATGAACAGGCCAGCGGTCGTATCGGTTGTCACATCGCCTCCTCGGGGCCGCTCAAGAAGCGTTTGATCAGCACCTGTGCGGCGGTTTTCACCCGCACCGGAAAGCCGCCTGCGGCAACGTCCCGCTCTGCCACCAGCGGCAGGCGCACCTCGGGCAGCTCGTCCGGCTGCAGCACAAGTTCCGCCAGCTTTTGGCCTTTCTCGATCGGGGCGTCAATCGGGCCGGTGTAGACGATCTCGGCGTTGACGTCCTTGCCGGTCAGGGCCGGGAGCAGGATCGTCAGGTCTTCGGCGGGCACCAGGCCTACCGATCGTTCAGCTCCACGCCAGACCTCGGCTTCGGCAACCGGGACACCGGCCTTGGCGATGGTTTTTTGGGTAAATTGGCGAAACGACCAGTTAACCAGGGCCTCGGCCTCCTCTGCGCGGGCCTTGGTGCTGTCCAACCCGGTGATCACGAAGATCACCCGCCGCTCGCCCTGTTTGGCAGAGCCGACCAGGCCGTAGCCTGCTTCGCTGGTGTGGCCGGTCTTCAAGCCGTCGGCGCCGATGCCCAGCGACAAAAGCGGGTTGCGGTTGCGCGTATTGGAGGGCGCGCGCCCGTCGAACTCAAAGGACCGTTCGGAAAACAGGGGATAATACTGCGGGAAATCCTCGATCAGCCGTTCGGCGAGTATGCCGAGGTCGCGCATCGACATCCGGTGGCCTGCTGCTGGCCAGCCGTTGGAATTGGCAAAGCTGGCGTTCACCATCCCCAGTTCGGCGGCGCGTTTGGTCATGTAGCGGGCAAAACCGGCCTCGGTGCCATCGGGGCTCAGCGCTTCTGCGATCACCGCGCAGGCATCGTTGCCGGACAGGACGATGATGCCGCGGATCAGATCCTCGACCCGCACCCGGTCGGTGGTGTCCAGGAACATGGTGGAGCCGCCGTAGCTCATCGCGTGTTCGCTGACCGGCAGGCGTTCATCCAGGGTCAGACGCCCATCGCGCAGGGCCTCAAAGGCCACATAAAGTGTCATCAGCTTGGACATGGAGGCCGGTGGTAGCGGTTGGTCCGCGTTCTTGGCCAGAAGCACCGTGTCGGTGCCCTGGTCCAGCACATAGGCGGCGCGCGCCTTGGTATCGAAAGCCGCCGCCGAGACGGTGCCGAGGGCCAGGAAAACCCCGGCCGAAACGGTGCATTTCAGAGCGGTTTTGACAAGATCGATCACGGCTGTGTCATCCTTGTGGGTCAGAGTTCAATCCGGGCCTTTGCCAGGCTCAATTGGTCACAGCGTAGGCATCCGAGAAACCGGTGGCCTTGACGCTTTTCAGCAATTGGCTGCGCTCGCTCTTGCTGTAAGCGGGGCCGACCAGCACACGCCAGAAGGGCTTGCCGTTGGAGGATTGCTCATAGACGGTCGGAATCATGCCCGCGTTGCGCATCTGTCCTGCGGTACGTTCGGCATTTGCCTCGACGCTGAAGATGCCGATCTGGATAAAGGGTTTGTCGAGCGGCGAGACGCGCTGTTTCGGCGGCTTGGTGGGGGCTGCTGCAGCGGTGGCTTGGGGCGCGGGGGGCGGCGCCGAGGCTTCGATTGCCGCCGCCGCGCCTGCAATGGGGTCAAGCGCTGTTTCGGAAACGGCACTGGGCGCGGGCGGGGCCTCTTGCGTATCGGTCTCGGCCACGTCCACCGCGTCTGGAGCAACCTCTTCCGGGGCGGCTTCGCGGCGCAGGGCGGTCACGTTCAATTCGACCGGGGCGCCGGCCAGCATGCCCAGGGCAGCGGCCGCGTCGGATGAGGCCTGGATGCGCGGTCCGGGGATCTCGCGCTCGCGCCGGAACAGGGCGCCGATCACGAATTTCCCGTTGGCGCTGTTGCGGATGATCACCCGCTCGGGATCCTGCGCATCGGGATGCGCCACCCAGACACCGCCAAGCGAGGGGCGGCCATCCCAAAGCCCGGCTTCGGTCACCTGGAAGACATCCGGAGATTCCACGTCGCGTTCCACCAGCTTGGTGCGGTTCGAGGCGGGAACCGCAGCGGCGGAACTGTCCTTTGCCTGCAGGAAGGGCAGGCCCGCGCCGTCTTCGCAGGCGGCGAGCAACAGCAGGCTGACGGCTGCAACGCAGGCCCGTGCACCTGCCGCGCGGTATGGTGTGGCGCTGATCGGCTTCGCCCGCGTCATCTTGGCCTGAGCGATGGTGCCTTCAACCGTTTTGGCCCGTGTCATCTTGGCCCATGTTTTCTTGGCCTGTGTCATGATGTTCCCCTGCCTGTGCTCATCTTGGCGTTCTGCCTGTGCCGGGTTTGCCGGTCGCGGTTGTGCTTTTTGGTGATGATAGCCTGCGTCCGGGGCCATGAAAACCCTGTCGCCGATGCCATGGATCAAAAGCATCGTGATTGGCATGTTTTTGCGCGGCTTCGCATCTCTGCGGCTTTCCGGGGGCGCGATTTTCCTTGCACGTAGGTCGCGTGCAGCCTAAACCGCCTGCGGACCGGGGAGGTGGCAGAGTGGTCGAATGCGGCGGTCTTGAAAACCGTTGAACGTGAGAGCGTTCCCAGGGTTCGAATCCCTGTCTCCCCGCCACCACATCAAACGAAATTACACTGTGCCCTGCCACCTGATTGGACTGCTGCACTGGTGGCAGCCCGGGGTTTGCCAAAGCGTTTCCCTGGCACACGATCCGATGGGTCATTGTCCAGAAGGGGTTACGGCTCTTTTTCAGGTGTTTCTGCCGCGTCCCGTTGGGATGTTTTATGGCAGCAACAGGCGTATTTTGACCTGTGATCGCGGTCGTCTCCACAGGGCCAAACCAATCAACCCGAAAACGCTTCAGCGCGCGCTGCCGCGCCGCAGCTTGCTGCGGCGCGGGGCCCAAGGCCGCCAAGGCTTGATCCGGCCGAAAGGCCGGGGCGAGACTGCGGGCGCGGGAGTGCTGCGGCTTGCCCTCTGCGCCTGTCAGCTGTCGCCCGCTTCCAGCTTGTCCTGGGTGCGGGTGTCGAAATCGCTGGCATCATGGCGTTCACGCAGTTGCGTGTGCAATTCGCCAAAGGCGCGGTTGACCATGCGGCCGCGGCTGACGGCGGGGCGGGCGTCGATCGCCTTGGCCCAACGCATGACATTCTTGTAGCTTTCCACGTCCAGGAACTCCGCCGCATCGTAGAGACGACCCAGAACCAGCTGGCCGTACCAGGGCCAGATCGCGATATCGGCGATGGTGTAATCCTTGCCTGCGATGAAGTCGTGTTCGGCCAGCTGCCGGTCCAGCACATCAAGCTGACGCTTGGTTTCCATGGCGAAACGGTCGATGGGATACTGCCACTTTTCCGGTGCATAGGCGTAGAAATGGCCAAAGCCGCCGCCCAGGTAGGGCGCGCTGCCCATCTGCCAGAACAGCCAGTTCATCACCTCGGTTCGCGCGGGTCCCGAGGCGGGCAGGAATTCCCCGAATTTCTCGGCCAGATGCACCAGGATCGATCCCGATTCGAAGACCCGCACCGGGGTGTCGCCGCTGCGATCCAGCAGGGCAGGGATCTTCGAGTTCGGATTGATATCGACAAAGCCCGAACCGAACTGATCGCCTTCGCCGATGTTGATCAGCCAGGCGTCATATTCGGCGCCTTCGTGCCCCTTGGCCAGAAGCTCTTCGAACATCACCGTGACCTTGACCCCGTTGGGAGTTGCCAGGGAATACAGCTGGAAGGGATGCTTGCCCGCGGGCAGCTCCTTGTCGTGGGTCGCGCCCGAGATGGGACGGTTGATGGAGGCAAAACGCCCACCGCTTTGCTGCTCCCATGTCCAGACTTTTGGTGGGGTATAGCTGGTATCGCTCATGTGAATGGCCCTGTTCCTGTTTTGGTACTCCCGCTGCGGCACAGCGCGGTACGGGTCTGATAACGTCTTTCAAGGAGAGATACTCTCCAAAAACTCCAGTGACTGGAAGCTGTGGGCGCAATGTTTTTCGTGCAAGCGCGCAGGGCGTGGCCTGCACTCACGCAGGGACACAGCCGCGTGAGGTCCGCTTCGCAACGGGCGTCAGAGCGATATGCTGGGTCATGAGAATGCCGCTGCGCATCGGCCGCGCGTGTATAGTGAAGAGGATGAGGAATGAAACGTTTTGCACTGGGCGCCCTTGCGGCGATGATCCTGTCAACATCCGCATTGGCGGGGGAGCAATATATCGACAGCACGGGATTTGCCGTCTCCGGCTATGATGTGGTGGCCTATCGCAACCTGGCCCAGACCCCCGTGGGCGGGGCGCAGCCCGCAGCCGTTCCGGGCCGGGCGGACATCACCGCCGACTACAACGGCGCCCGCTTTGCCTTTGCCAGCGCGGAAAACCGGGACCGCTTCCTGGCCAATCCCGCTTACTATGCACCGCAATACGATGGCCATTGCGCCTTTGGGGTTTCCAAGGGCGGCAAGGTGCCCGGTAATCCGAACCTGTGGCGGATTGTCGATGACAAGCTTTACCTGAACATCACGCCGGTCGTGGTGGGGTTTTGGGAAGCGGATATCTCTGGAAATATCAACAAGGCCGAAGGCAATTGGCCCGGTATCGAAGGGGCGGCTGCCTCTGACCGTGTGATCCCGAGTTTCCAGTCCTCCGCACCCACAGGGGGGTGAGGTTCTTTCGCACAGCAAAGAGCGTGTGCTTGAATAGAGAAAAGACCCCGGCACAAGGCGTGCGGGGTCTTTTTTCGATGTCTGAACGATTGGAGGCTCTCTTACCGCTTGCGGTCGCGGCGCGAACTCATCGGCTGGAAGGCAACGCCGACATGGGCCTCGCAATAGGGTTTGCCCTGCTGAACCGGCAGGCCGCAGAACCAGAAATCCTCGGTCGCGGGGTCGCCCACGGGCCATTTGCAGGTCCGCTCGGTCAGCTCCATCAGCGACAGTTTTTTCGCCTTCTTTTCCACCTCGTTGACCTTGGCCAGCGCCTCGGGGCTGATCTCATTGGCCGAGGGCTGCGGCGGCAGCGGCTGGCCGGCCGGGATGATCTGTTTGCGGGCCGGAATGGCGGCCTTGGTTTCGGGGGCCGCTGCAGACGCGGCCGGAGCGGCGGCGCGGGCCGGTTCCGTCTTCGGCTCTGCCTTTGGCTGGGGTTTCGGCTTGGCGGCCGGTTTGGGCGCGGCTGATGCTGCTGCGGGCTTTTCCTTGGGTTCGGCGGATTTTGCGCCACCGGTGGCCCGGTTGGACAGGCCGAGGCGATGCACCTTGCCGATCACCGCATTGCGGGTGACCCCGCCCAGCTCCTTGGCGATCTGGCTGGCCGATTGGCCCTCGCCCCACATTTTCTTGAGCAGTTCGACGCGCTCGTCTGTCCAGGACATATGTTGCCTTTCCAAGCTGAAAGCGGCCCCAGAATCCTGCGGCCGCCATCGAGTTCCGATACGAGGGCCTATTTTAATCACTGACGCCCGAGTTACAAGGCGTCTTGCGCCTGTGGGCGCAGCAGCTATGCAAAGGGAGCGTGGATCGAACGCCCTCTGGCCGCGCAGGGAACAGAGAACGAAGGAGCAAACCCCATGAGCGAGACGGATCAGGCATATCGGGTCGGAATGGGAGAGCGCCGCTTTGGCTCGGTAAACTGGCTGGGCCTGCAGACCCTTGCAGGGCGCGAGATCAAGCGGTTTTCCGTGGTCTGGACCCAGACCCTGCTGGCCCCCTTGATGACGGCGGCGCTGTTCCTGATGATCTTCAATATCGCCATCGGCCCCAAGCGGGGCGATGTGATGGGGGTACCCTTCCTGACCTTCCTGGCGCCGGGGATCATGATGATGACGGTGATCCAGAACGCCTTTGCCAATACCTCGTCCTCCATCGTGATTTCCAAGGTGCAGGGCAATATCGTCGATACGCTGATGCCGCCCCTGTCCGGGCTGGAGCTGCTTCTGGGCTACCTGGCGGGTGCTGTCGCGCGCGGCGTGATCGTGGCGCTGGCGATCGGCCTGGGGCTGATGCTGGTCTTGCAGATCGTGCCGACGCATCCGCTGATCGCGCTTGTCTTCGTGGTGCTGGGCGCGGCCTTCCTGGGCGGGCTGGGCATTGTCGCAGGCGTCTTTGCCGACAAGTTCGACCAGATGGCGGCGATCACCAATTTCATCGTGACCCCGTTGGCGTTCCTTTCAGGCACCTTTTATTCGGTCGAGGCATTGCCGCCGGTTCTGCGGGGGATTTCCCACGCCAATCCGGTCTTTTACCTGATCGACGGGGTGCGCTACGGGGTGATCGGCACCTCGGACAGCTCGCCCGTGCTGGGGTTTGTCGTCTGCCTTGGCGCGACGTTTGCGGTCTGTCTTCTGGCCTGGGTGATGCTGCGCAAGGGCTATCGGCTCAAGGCCTGATCGACCCTTAGTCAGGCTTTCTCTGGCGTCCCTCGCGCCAGGCCAGGATGGCGGCCCCGGCCAGGATCACGCCCGCGCCGAGCAGGGTGATGGCATCCGGCACCGCGCCATAGCCGAGGAAATCATAGAGCGCGGCAAAGATCAGCGTGGCATAGCTGAAGGGCGCCACGAAGGAGGCATCGCCCCGCGCCATGCCGTTGACGAAACAGGCCTGCGCACAGGCCATCAGCACGCCCAGACATGCCAGCGCCGCCCATTGTTCCAGGCTCGGCATCTGCCAGACCGGCAGCACGGCGAGGCTGGCAATTAGCACGCCCAGCGAATTGTTGACCCATAGGATCTGCAAGGGCGCCTCGCGGCCCGAGAGCTTCTTGATGAAGATCAGCTCCATCCCCATCACTACCGCCGCGCCAAGCGCCAGCAGGGCCGCGGGCTGAAAGCTTTCCGGAGTCGGCCGCAGCAGGATCATGGCACCGATCAGGGCGATCCCCGCCGCGCCCCAGCGCCAGGGGCCAACGCGTTCGCCCAGAAGCGGGATCGCCAGCAGCATGCAGAACACCGGATTGAGGAAGGTGATCGCCGTGGCATCGGCCAGCGGGATATAGGCCACGGCGGCAAACATCAGCGTGACACCGCCCCAGCCAAAGGAGGTGCGCCCGATGTGAAGGCCCCAATGCGGGCGGCTCAGCCGGGGGCGCAGCGCGGCGACCACCGAGGAAATCGCCAGGAAGGCAAAGAGAAACCGCCCATGGGAGATCTGCATCGGGTGCAGCCGGGGCCCCAGCGCGTCGCTGCCCAGCATTTTCGCCATCAGGGTGGTGCCCGCAATGAAGGCCGTCGCCGCGAGGATCAGCGCGGCGGCCAGCATCGGGTTCTGGGGAGTCGGGGTCTGGGAAGCGGGAGCCGTCATGCACCAACCGGTGCGCCTGTTGCGCGCAAAGTGCAAGACCAAACCCTTCGCCGGGCGCCGAAAGCAGGGCTTTCAGTTTGGACGCGCCGCGCCGGGTCTCATGACGTTTTGCACATGAGCGCTGCACAAAAGGGGTTTCTTTTTCCTCAAAGCTTCCTTATGGACCCGTTTCATGATCAAACGTGCACATACACCCGCGCTCCGACGCCGACGCATTTTTGCGTAAGCGGCTTCTTTGATCTTTCGTGCCTGGATGATGGCACAGACACCCCTCAATAGTATTGACCCTCCGGCCTGGCTTATGCATGGCTTTGGCCTCCATGTTTGAAAAGGATGATCCTGATGATCCCGTCCGTTCTGCCGACCTACAATCGTGCTCCGCTTCAGTTCGTCAAAGGCGAAGGTGCCTGGCTGATCGAGGCTGACGGGCGACGTTTCCTGGACCTGGGCGCCGGGATCGCGGTCAATGCGCTGGGTCATGCCCACCCGGCCCTGGTCGAGGCGCTGACCTCCCAGGCGCAGAACCTCTGGCATGTCTCCAACCTCTACCAGATCCCGCAACAGCAGGCGCTGGCCGACAAGCTGGTGGAGAACAGTTTTGCCGATACGGTGTTCTTCACCAATTCGGGCACCGAAAGCTGCGAGCTGGCGGTGAAGATGGCGCGCAAGTATTTCTACGACAAGGGCCAGCCCGACCGGGTTGAGATCATCACCTTCGAAGGCTCTTTCCACGGGCGTTCCTCTGCCGGGATCGCGGCGGCGGGGTCCGAGAAGATGACCAAGGGCTTTGGTCCGCTGCTGCCGGGGTTTGTGCATCTGCCCTGGAACGATCTGGAGGCGGTCGCGGCGGCGATTACCGAGAAGACCGCAGCGGTCCTGATCGAGCCGGTGCAGGGCGAAGGCGGCATCCGCCCGCTGCCCGACGCCGATCTGAAGGCGCTGCGCGCCCTTTGCGATGAACAGGGCATCCTGTTGATCCTGGACGAGGTGCAGTGCGGCGTGGGCCGCACCGGCAAGCTGTTTGCCCATGAATGGGCGGGCATCACGCCGGACATCATGATGGTGGCCAAGGGCATCGGCGGTGGTTTCCCGCTGGGCGCGGTGCTTGCGACGGAAGAGGCCGCCAGCGGCATGACCGCAGGCACCCATGGCTCCACCTATGGCGGCAACCCCCTGGGCTGTGCCGTGGGCTGCGCGGTGATGGATGTGGTCACCGATCCCGAATTCCTGGCCGAGGTGAACCGCAAGGCGGGTCTGTTGCGGCAGAAACTGGAGGGGCTGGTCGCCAACCACCCGCAGGTTTTTGAAGAGGTGCGCGGCTCTGGCCTGATGCTGGGCCTCAAGTGCAAGGCCGCGAACCTGGATGTGGTCAAGGCTGGCTATGACAACGAGGTGATCACCGTGCCCGCCGCCGACAATGTGATTCGCCTGTTGCCGCCGTTGAACCTGACGGACGAGGACATCGCCGAGGCCTGCACCCGTCTCGACAAGGCCGCGAGCCAAGTCGGCGCCGCCTGAGCGATCTTAGAATTCCAATGTGGAGGGTCGGCTCCCCCCGGCCTTCCAGACGACAAGAAGTGACATGATATGAACCATTTCCTCGACATCCACAAAACCGATGCCGATGCCCTGCGGGGCATCATCGATCACGCGGGCGCCATGAAACAGGCGCGCCTCGGCCGCCCCAAGGGCGCCCCCGATGACGAACAGCCGCTGGCGGATCGCATGGTGGCGCTGATCTTCGAGAAACCCTCGACTCGGACGCGCGTGTCCTTTGATGTGGGGGTGCGCCAGATGGGCGGGCAGACCATGGTGCTGTCGGGCAACGACATGCAGCTTGGCCATGGTGAGACCATTGCCGATACCGCCCGCGTGCTGTCGCGCTACGTGGACATGATCATGATCCGGACCTTTGATGAATCCGTGCTGATGGAAATGGCGGAATATGCCGATGTGCCGGTGATCAACGGTCTGACTGACCGCACACACCCGTGCCAGATCATGGCCGATATCCTGACCTATGAAGAGCATCGCGGCTCGATCAAGGGCAAGAAGGTGGTCTGGACGGGGGACGGCAACAACGTCTGCGCCTCCTTCCTGCATGCGGCGGCGCAGTTCGGATTTGACCTGACCTTCACCGGCCCCTCGCAGCTGGACCCAGAGGATGAATTCGTCGGCCTGGCGCGCAAGGCAGGGTCGAAGGTGGTGATCGAACGCGATCCCGTGAAGGCCGTGGAAGGCGCCGATCTGGTGGTGGCCGATACCTGGGTCAGCATGCATGACAGCCAGTCCTCGAAAGAGCGGCGCCACAACATGCTGCGCCCCTATCAGGTGAACGATGCGCTGATGGCCCACGCCAAGGAGGACGCCCTGTTCATGCATTGCCTGCCCGCCCACCGCGAGGAAGAGGTGACCTCTTCGGTAATGGACGGTCCGCAATCGGTGATCTTCGACGAGGCCGAAAACCGCCTGCACGCGCAGAAGGCGGTGATGCGCTGGTGCCTCGGCGTCTGATCCGATGAGCCGGATCGGGCGGGCCCGGCCCAGCCCTGCCTGAAAACGACAAACCCCTCGCGCCATGCCTGCCGCGAGGGGTTTTCTTTTGCGTCTTCGGTCTGTTGTGTCAGCCGATGATCGTCGTCAGCGCCCAGAAGGTCACGCCGGACAAGAGGGCCGCGGCGGGAACGGTGATCACCCAGGCGGCGACGATGGTCATGAAGTGGCTGCGGCGCACCAGCTTGCGGCGGCGGCGTTCCTCGGGGGCGATGCGCAGCTCCTCGGGGCGCTGCAGCGAGAATTTGCGCAGGCGGTTCTCGGCGTGCCATTCGCGGAAGAACCCGACGCCGAAGACCGCGCCAACCGCGATATGGGTCGAGGACACCGGCAGGCCCAGCCAGCTGGCGACGATCACGGTGATGGCAGCCGACAGCGACACGCAATAGGCGCGCATCGGGTTCAGCTTGGTGATCTGGCTGCCCACCATGCGGATCAGCTTGGGTCCGAACAGGAACAGGCCGAAGGAAATGCCGAAGGCGCCGATCACCATCACCCAGGTCGGGATTGCCACCTTGGCGGCAAAATCCCCGAACTCCGAGGCATGCACGATGGCGGCGAGCGGCCCCACCGCATTGGCGACATCATTGGCGCCATGGGCAAAGGACAGGAGGGCGGCCGAAATCACCAGCGGAATGCGGAACAGGATCTTGAGCGATTTGTTGCGGTTTTCCAGGCCCTGGGACTGGCGGGCGATCATCGGCTTGGTGATCAGCCAGCTCAGCACCGCGAAGCCCAGGCCGATCAGAAGTGCGGTCTGCAGGTCGATCTTGATGATCTTTTTCAGGCCCTTCAGCGCCAGGTAGGAGGCAAAGGCCCCCGCCATGATACCAACCAGGATCGGCACCCATTTGCGGGCGGCGGCGATCTTGTCCTCCTGGTAGATGACCTTGGCCTTGATCACGGCCAGGAACAGAGCTGCGATGACACCGCCCAGCACCGGCGAGATGACCCAGCTGGCGGCGATCTTGCTCATGGTGGCCCAGTTGACCGCCGACAGGCCCGCTGCCGCGATGCCTGCGCCCATGACGCCGCCCACCACCGAATGGGTGGTGGAGACCGGCGCGCCGATCCAGGTCGCCAGGTTCACCCAGAGCGCGGAGGAGACCAGCGCCGCCATCATCGCCCAGATGAAGACATTGGTGGTGGCAACGGCTTCGGGGTCGATGATCCCCTTGGAAATGGTTGAAACCACATCGCCCCCGGCCAGCAGCGCACCGGCACTTTCGGCGATGGCGGCGATCACGATGGCGCCGCCCATGGTCAGCGCGTTGGCGCCCACCGCCGGCCCCATGTTGTTGGCCACATCATTGGCGCCGATGTTGAGCGCCATATAGGCGCCAAAGACCGCTGCGGCGATTACCACGAAATTGACCGGCGAGCTGCCCAGGAACACCGCAGCTGCGGCCCCCGCCAAAACGATGAAGGCCAGCGCGATGCCCGGGCCGACCAGGGGGCGGGAGACATAGGCCGTCGCCAGCTCCAGCTGCGAAATCCGGTTCAGGTCCCGGTCCAGGGTTTCCCAGTGCTTGCTGTCGATTTTTTCGCCGCTCTGGCCATTTTCGCCCATGTCGTCAGTCCCCATATCAACGATGGGCCTGCGGTAGACGCCCTGCGGCAATCGCGCAAGGGTGGCGTCACAAAATATTTACAAAGCTGTTACAATTGCCGCAGAAGATCCTGCAGCTCCGGTTCCCGCACCAGGTTCGCGGCCTGCCCGGCGGGCATCCAGACGCGTTTGCGCTGATGGGCTTCGGGGTAGTCGTCCTTCATCCGGCAGACTTCGGCCAGATAGACCAGGGTTTCCACCGCCTCGATCGTGCCGTTGCTGCGTTCCTTGCGATAGCCGTAGCTCCCGAAGGGCGCGCCCTCGATACGGGCATCGACGACACCGGCCTCTTCCCAGGCTTCCTGCAGGGCGGATTCGGCGCCGTTCTTGCCCCGGATGGGCCAGCCCTTGGGAATGATCCAGCGCCCGGTGCCCCGGCTGGTGATCATCAGCACATCGGTGCCCGAGCCGGTCTTGCGGCAGCACAGCGCTGCAACCTGCACCCGTTTGGGGCGGAAGATCATGGGGCGGAGAAGCTCTTCCCATGCCTGTGCAAGGATCGATGTCATGCCTGAACTGCTTTCGGTCGTCTTTTTGTGGTCGTCTTATTGCCGTCTGATGCGGCTTGGCCCGTGCCTGTTTCGGACCCGTGCTGCCGCTGTTGGTTAATATAGATATGTGGATAAGATGCATTTTTCAATCCCTGCTTGAGTTTGTGCGGGAAGTGTGAGTTTTTCGCGGCATCTGGATCCGGCTTGCCCTCCTCAAAGGGGGGGGGCGCAAAATCCGGGATGTCAAAATGTTTGGGGAGGACAGGCAGATGAAAGCGGCATTGGTGACAGGGGGCGCGCGGGGTATCGGGCTTGCGACCGCGAAGGGGTTGCTGGATGAGGGCTGGCAGGTGGCCATTCTCGACCGCGACAGCGAGGCGCTGCAGGCAGCGGGGCGCGAGGTATCGGGTCTTGTTCTCATCGATGCGGATGTTTCACGCCCCGAAGATGTGGCGCGCGCGGTTAAGGAGGCGACCGGGGCCTTCGGGCGGCTCGACGGGCTGGTGAACAATGCGGGTGTTGCGGATTTCGGCCCCATCCGGGAGACGACATTCGAACGCTGGCGCCGGGTGATGGAGACCAACCTGGACGGTCCCTTCCTGATGACACAGGCCTTCACCGATCTTCTGGCGGCGGATGGCGGCGGGGCGGTGGTCAATATCACCTCCATTTCCGGGCTGCGGGCCAGCACCCTGCGGGTGGCCTATGGCACCTCGAAGGCAGCGCTGGCGCAGCTCACCCTGCAGCAGGCGGCGGAACTGGGCGAGATCGGGATCCGCGTCAATGCGGTGGCGCCGGGGCCGGTGGCGACCAAGCTGGCGATGGCGGTGCACAGCCCCGAGATCATCGCGGCCTACCACGATGCGCTGCCCCTGAACCGCTATGGCAAGGAAGAGGAGATCGCCGCGGCGATCAATTTCCTGTTGTCGGAGAAGGCCAGTTTCATCACCGGGCAGATCCTGGCCGCCGATGGTGGATTTGAGGCGACGGGCATCGGCCTGCCTGCGCTTCGTGCGGATGAGGCAAAGACCCGAGACTAACCCCTGCACCGGGGCGGCTCCCGCCCGCGGAGCGCTGCATCAAAGATGCATCATCCGCCGTTGGGCATGGCAGCGCGCAGATGCGCGCTGCGCTGGCGCGCCAGCGCGACCGTGCCAGATTCAGGATTTGCGCCGGTTGGCGCGAAGGGTGGGATCCGCTTCGGTCGGGTCTTCGGGCCATGGATGTTTGGGGTATTGCGCGCGCATGTCCTTGCGCACATCGGCATAAGAGCCTGCCCAGAATCCGGGCAGATCGCGGGTGATCTGGATCGGACGTTGAGCCGGGGACAGGAGCGTCACCTTCAGCGGCACCCCCGCGACGGTGGGATGGCGCGTGACGCCAAACATCTCTTGCAGGCGCACCGAGATTTCCGGCACCTCCTGGGCGTAATCGATCGGGATCTTGCGCCCGAGCGGCGTGATGAAACTGCCGGGTGCCTCACTGTCGAGCACCTGCGTCTGCTCCCAATTGAGCGCGGCGCGCAGGGCGGGCAGGAGGTCGAATTGCTTCCAGCTCTGCGCCGACTTCACGCCGGTCAGCATCGGCAGCAGCCAGTCTTCCAGCGTCGCCATCAGTCCGTCGTTTGAAAAGTCCGGTAGTTCGTGCCCCTCGGACCGCACCAGCTTGACGCGGGCGACAAGGCGTGCGGCGGCGCCATCCAGACGCAGGCCCAGGTCGCGCACCCCGTCCAGCATCGCCTCTGCCACCGCATCGGGAGGGACATCCTTCCAGATGCGATCCTCCAGGACGATGGCGCCCAGGCGCTGCTGCTGACGCGCGACCACCCGGCGCTCGCGCTTGGACCAGGTGCAGCTGTCGACCCAGACGATCTGATCGGCAAAGAGCTCGCGGATTTCGCCGAGGGTAATCTGCGCGGCCATGCGGATCTTTGCCTCGCGCGGATTGCCGTCAGTGTCCAGCGCCACCAGGAAGGGGGCGGCGGCAAGCGTATCCTCTGGCGGCAGCACGGCGCCCTTGCCGCCCGACAGAACGTAGCGGGGCGCATCGCCCTTGCGGCGCTGGCCGATGCGGTCGGGATAGGCGAGGGCGGCCAGCCCGGCAGGGGACAGGCGGGCGCCCTCTGCCACTTTGGCCTTGCGCAGGCTTTGCTCCAGCCTGCGGGCCTCGGCGCGGATTCGGTCGATTACCGGCAGCGTAACCTGATAGGGGCGTTTGCGCTGGAACGCCTTGGGATCCTTCAGCGCCTCAAGTCGCAGCATCAGATCGGACGGGGCACCGCGCAACGGGTCCCGTTCGGCCAGAAGAGCGGCCAGCGTCGCGGCCTCGGCGCGTTGCGTTGCACTGGCCTGCAGCAGCATATGCGCAAGACGCGGATGCAGGGGCAGGGCCGACAGCGCCTTTCCGTGAGGGGTGATACGCCCCTGATTATCGAGAGCCCCGAGGAAGGTCAAAAGGCTCCGGGCCTCTTGCAAAGCGCCGTCTGGCGGTGGGGTGAGGAAGGCGAGATCATTCTCGGCGGCGCCCCATAGCGCCAGTTCCAGCGCCAGGCCAGCCAGATCGGCAGAGGCGATTTCGGGCGGGGGGAAGGCGGCCAGCGCGCCTTCCTCGCCCTTGCTCCAGAGCCGATAGCACACCCCTTCCGAGACACGACCCGCACGGCCCTGTCGCTGGGTGGCCTCGGCGCGGGTGACGCGGTCTGTCACCAGCCGCGACATGCCGGATCCGGGATCAAACCGGGCCCGGCGCGATTGCCCCATGTCGACGACCACCCGCACATCCTGAATTGTCAGCGAGGTTTCCGCGATCGATGTGGCCAGCACCACCTTGCGGCCCGATTGGGCGGGCTGGATGGCGGCGCGCTGCTGGGCAAAGGGCAGGGCGCCGAACAGCGGATGAACCGAGCAGCTGCCGGGCAGACGGCTCTCCAGGGCGGCGGCCGCGCGGCGGATTTCGCCCTCGCCCGGCAGGAACACCAGAATGCCACCGCCCTCCTTGCGCGTCTCGGCCTCGGCCCGGACCACCAGATCGACCAGCGCATCAATGCGCCGCGCATTTGCGGGCAGGGGGCGCTCCAGCCAGCGGGTTTCAACCGGGTAGCTGCGCCCTTCGGAGGTCACGAGCGGCGCCTCCATCAGCGTGCTGACCGGTTCGGCGTCTAGGGTGGCCGACATCGCCAGCAGGATCAGATCGTCGCGCAGGGCGCCCGCGACCTCGAGGCAAAGCGCCACGCCCAGATCGGCATTGAGCGAGCGTTCGTGGAATTCATCGAAGATCACCGCGCCGACGCCGGGCAGGTCGGGATCGGATTGCAGCATGCGGGTCAGGATGCCCTCGGTCACCACCTCGATCCGGGTCGCCTTGCTGACCTTGGCCTCGCCCCGGATGCGGTAGCCCACGGTTTCACCGGGGCGTTCGCCCAGGGTTTCAGCCATGCGCTCGGCAGCGGCGCGGGCGGCAAGGCGGCGCGGTTCCAGCATGACGATGCGGCCCGCGCACAGACCGGCTTCCAGCATGGCAAGCGGTACCTTGGTGGTCTTGCCCGCACCGGGCGGGGCCTGCAGCACGGCGCGGCCGCTCTGTTTCAGGGCGGCGATCAACTCGGGCAGGGCGTCATCGATGGGCAGGCGTGTCATGTCCGCCTTATCGCCAAAGCGCCGGGCGGGGTCCAGTGTCGCGCGTGCTGCGGCTGCATGCCACTGGACAATCCGGCCCTGCCTGCGTCAAGTATGCGAAACTTTTGCAGAGGGGGTCGGCATGGATATCGCGCAGATGGGGGAGAGGATCCTGAAGGGGGATCGGCGGGCGCTGGCGCGGGCGATCACCCTGGTCGAAAGCGGCCGCGCCGATCACCGGGAACAGGCGCTTGCCCTGCTCGAGCAGCTGGCCAAATCCGGGCGGCAATCTCTGCGCATCGGCTTGTCGGGCACGCCGGGGGTGGGCAAATCCACCTTCATCGAGAGCTTTGGCATGATGCTGGTGGGGCGCGGCCTGCGGGTCGCGGTGCTGGCGGTGGATCCCAGTTCGGCGCGCTCGGGCGGCTCGATCCTGGGCGACAAGACCCGGATGGAGCATCTCAGCCGCCAGAAGAACGCCTTTATCCGCCCCTCTCCCAGCCAGACCACGCTGGGCGGCGTTGCCCGGCGCACCCGCGAGGCCGTGTCCCTGTGCGAGGCGGCCGGTTTTGACGTGGTTCTGATCGAAACCGTTGGCGTGGGGCAATCGGAAACCGTGGTGGCGCAGATGTCGGATCTGTTCCTGCTGCTCTTGGCGCCTGCAGGGGGTGACGAATTGCAGGGCGTCAAGCGCGGCATCATGGAAATGGCCGATATCATCCTGGTGAACAAGGCCGATGGCGATCTGAAACCGGCGGCCACCCGTACCTGCGCCGATTACGCGGGCGCATTGCGCCTGCTCCGCAAACGGCCACAGGATCCCGAGGGCTTTCCCAGGGCGATGATGGTTTCGGCCCTCGCCGAAGAGGGGCTTGAGGGCGCTTGGGCCGATATCGAGACGCTGGCGGATTGGCGGCGCGAGACCGGACATTGGGAACGGACCCGCGCCGAACAGGCCCGCTATTGGTTTGCCGAAGATGTGCGCCAGGCCTTGCTGTCGCGGCTTGAAAGCCCCTGGGCGCAGGCGCGGATGGCGGATCTTTCCGAGGCGGTGGCGCAGGGTCGGCAGACCCCGGCCGCCGCGGCGCGGGACATGCTGAAAGGGCTTGGGCTGGAGTAAGGCGGCACTTTCCTGCGAAGGGAGCTATAAAACCCGGCCATACGTCTTGACCCTGCCGGTGATTCCTCCTAAACGCATCCAACCAGTTTTCGGGCGCAGCCAATGGCAGCGCCCCTTGTGATTTGGCGGCAGATTCGGGATTTCGTCCGGTAGGCCGCCCCAGATACGAAGGAAGAACCCATG
Organism: Phaeobacter sp. PT47_59; assembly: GCF_028890025.1. NCBI lineage: Bacteria > Pseudomonadati > Pseudomonadota > Alphaproteobacteria > Rhodobacterales > Roseobacteraceae > Phaeobacter > Phaeobacter sp. PT47_59. The sequence continues at coordinate 6,656 of NZ_JARCJL010000036.1, read as the reverse complement.
TCGCGCCGTTGCGAACTGACCGGAAAAGGCCCGATGACTGGCAACAATGTCAGCCACGCCAACAACAAAACCAAGCGTCGTTTCCTGCCCAACCTGAACGACGTCACCCTGCAGTCCGAGACCCTGGGTCGCGGCATCAAGCTGCGCATCTCCGCAGCTGCTCTGCGCTCGGTTGATCACCGCGGTGGTCTGGACGCCTTCCTGGCCAAAGCCAAGGACGAAGAGCTGTCCGCAGCGGCACTGAAGGTGAAGAAAGAGATCGCCAAGGCCCAAGCTGCCGAGGCCTGATCCGCTTCTCTCAAGAACTATCTCGTGAGACGCCGCGCTGGAGATCCCAGCGCGGCGTTTTGCCGTCTGGGGCGCGTCCGAATGTCGCTTGCAGTCGGCTCCGCGCAGGGGCATATCGGGATGTGATGATGCAACGCCTGCGCATATACATCGGGATCTTCCTGTCCCTGGCCGTGGTTCTGACCGCCCATAGCGCCGCCGCCATGCGTGGGGCACAGGATGCCACCGGCCAGATGGTGATCTGTACCGGCACCGGTCCGGTTGCGATCTATGTGGACAGCGACGGGCAGCCGGTCTCGGCGCCGCACTACTGCCCCGACTGCGTGATGCATATCCTGGATCTCGCGGCCGGTGCTGCCGTCGATGCTCCGATGCCCGCCGATGTCGCCATCCTGAACGGTCTGCCCCCCGTTGCGGTGCCGCTCCTTGCTACACATGCGCAATGTGCCTTTGCGCGTGGGCCGCCGGCCTCTGTCTGATCTCACCACGACCAATCCCGGCCTTTGAAGGTCGAGCATTCAGACAGATACCGACAAGAGGAGACCTCAGATGTCTTTCAAATCCTATGTTTTCGCCGCAACCACTGCCGCTGCAATGACCCTGGCAGGTGCCGCCCTGGCAGGCGGCATGATGGTAGAGGACGCCTATGCGCGCGTTTCGACCAAGATGTCCGCCAGCGGTGCGGCCTTCATGCAGATCATGAACCACACCGGCGTCGATGATCGCCTGATCGATGCCCGCTCCGATGTTTCGGAACGGGTCGAGCTGCACACCCACCAGGGCGACGCCAATGGCGTGATGAAGATGGTGCATGTGGAGGAAGGCTTTGCCATCCCCGCGGGCGAAACCCATATGCTGAAGCGGGGCGGCGATCACGTGATGTTCCTGGGGCTGAAAGAGACCCTGCATCATGGCGATGTGGTGCCGCTGACCCTGGTGTTCGAAAAGGCCGGAGAGGTCAGCCTTGATGTAACGGTGGACCTGGAGCGCAAGCCTGCCCATGGCCACGGTGGCATGAAACACGGCCAGAAATCGAACTGATCACGCGCATCACCGATGCGGCAGCGGGCCAGTCTCCCCTTGGGAGCTGGTCCGTTTGCTTTCGGGGTTCCAGATCCGAAGGGTTTCGGGCTTGATGGGCTTCAGGCCTGTGCCAGCAATTCCGCCGTCCAGAGCGGCACGATCTGGGTCGCCGGTCCCAGTCGGGTCTCTACAAAGCTGGAGGCCCCGGCAGAGGGTTCGAGGTTCAACTCGATCGTATGGGCGCCGGCCATCTTGGCCTCTTGAACGAAGGCGGCTGCCGGATAGACCTGTCCGGAGGTGCCGATCGAGGCGAAAACATCCGCATCGCCCAGGTTGTCGTAGATCTCTTCCATGTCATAGGGCATTTCACCGAACCAGACGATATCGGGCCGTGTGCTGGGCATTTGGCAGGCCGGGCAGGTATCGGAGGGATGCATTTCCAGAGGTGCAGGCCAGCGGTGCTCGCAACGGGCACACAGCGCACCGTCCAGGACCCCATGCATGTGCAGCACCTTGGAGGCGCCGCCCTTCTCATGCAGCCCGTCTACATTCTGGGTGATGATCACCACATCGCCGGGCCAGGTCTTTTGCAGGTCGGCCAGGGCAATATGGGCGGCGTTCGGCTCCGCCGTGGCAGCCTGTGCACGGCGGGCATTGTAGAACTGATGTACCAATTCGGGGTTGCGGGCAAATCCTTCGGGGGTCGCCACATCCTCGATCCGGTGCTCTGCCCAAAGCCCGCCCTCGTCGCGGAAGGTGCCCAGTCCGCTTTCGGCCGAAATTCCGGCCCCGGTCAGGATCACGATCTTGTCTGAGCTCTTTCCCATCTCCGCAATACCTCGTAATGACTGGGTGCTCGAAAAAGGTGTATTAACGATGCGTAAACGATTTCTCTTCGTCTGCCTAGGCAACATTTGCCGGTCCCCGGCGGCACAAGGGGTGTTTCGCAAACTCTGTCCGGAAATGATTACAGACAGTGCAGGCACGGCGGGATATCACATGGGGGAGCCGCCCTACGGGCCGATGCAGGCGGCAGCACGGGCGCGGGGGTTGGATCTATCAGATCTGCGGGCGCGGCAGTTCCATGCCGGTGATTTCGAAGCTTTCGACCTGATCCTTGCCATGGACCAGGACAAGCTGCGCGATATCGAGCAGCAGCGGCCCCAGGGCAATCAAACGCCCGTGGTCCCGTTCACGCAATTCATCGAAGGCGGCGGGCATGATCACGTGCCGGACCCCTATTACACGCGGGATTTCGAGGGCTGCCTTGATATCATCGAGCGTGCCGCCCAGGGACTGGCCGGCACGCTAGCCGCAGGCCCTGCAGGGAATGGCGACTAGTTTTCGATCACCTTGAACTCACCGGCCAGCCAGGGCAGGCGCACCAGTGCGGGGTCGATCATCTGGCTCTGGATCAGATGCCGCATGGTCTGGGCAACATCGCGGGGCACCTGATCGGCCCAGTCGGCGCCGGTGAACAGCGAGATGGTGCGCGCGGCAGTGCCAAAGGGCAGCGCGTAGGCTTCGATCTGATCGTGGAACCGGGCCGCCCGCATATAGCCAAGCGGTGTGGTGATCGCCCAGCCGACTCGCCGCGCCACCATGGCCATCAGCGCCAGATGCGATCCGATCTCGAAGCGGCTTTCGTAGGTGACATGCTGCCGCGCCAGATGCGCCTCGATCTGCTGCGAGATCAATTGATCCCCGGCATAGCGCAGAAACGGCAGGGCGCTCAGCTGGGCCGGGTCAAGCCCCTGTGCCGCCGAGGTCGAGCCCTGGATAAATCCCTTGGGGGCCACAAGAATGAAGGGATCCTGCACCAGCGGGTATTCAACGATGCCGTCGCGCAGGGCGCCGGTCGTGGCGGCAACGGCGATATGCAGCTCGCGCGCTTCCATGGCGGCGATGATGTCATGGCTGGAGGCGGTGATCATCTTGAAGCGGCACTTGGTGAGGCTGTCGGCAAGGATCGTCATCAGGCGCGGCGTCAGGTCATTGTCGAAATCGTCGATCAACCCCATCGACAGGGCCGGCAGATGGCTGAGATCGACCACCGTCAGCTCGCTTTGGGCCAGGCGCAGCTCTGCCAGCACCGCCTCGGTGCGGGCCAGGAAGGTGCGCCCGGCCGGGGTGACCACCATGGGGCGGCGGCTGTGATCCACCAGATCGCTGCTGAGCGCCTTTTCCAGATTGCGCAGCTGTTGGCTAACGGCCGGCTGGCTGAGGCCGGTGATCTCGGCGGCCTGCGCGACCGATCCGGTCTTGGCCAGGGCTTCAAATACCTCCAGCCCCCTTAGGGTAACGCCCTTCATCAACATGAATTTGCTCCAGAAATGGCCATTATCTCTCCGAATAGCATCTTCAGGGTCAAGGGGGCGATTGTTGCGTTTTTCCCCGTACCCTGTCAAACAGCTGACCTGGCGAAAAAAGCAGCACGCGCCGATGGGTTGGCCTTCAGCGGTATCGTTTAGACAACATGGCGCGAAACAAGGGCAGAGACCGCATGAGTCACGAAAATGTGATCACGGGGCGCAGGGAGGTCAGCGGAAGGGGGGCTGTCTGACCCTAGCCGCAGGCGCGGGCGGCGGTTTCGCCAAAGGCCTTGTAACGTTCCCACAGCTGTTCGTCCTGGCGCCGGTCGGATTGGCGGACTACCTGTGCCTGGTGGGGATTGGCAAACCATTTCGACACGGTAGAGCGTTCGGCGCGGGTCAGGCTCTTGTTGGCGACCTTCTGGATGCAGCTGCACAGACCGGCCTTCTGATAGGCGCGTTCCGAGTTGCGGCAGGCCTGTTCAATCGCCCCGGCCTGGACAGCGGGCACATTAACGGCCCACAGGGCGGCTGCACATAGGAAAGAGGTCACAAGGCGCATGGGATATGTCCTGTCCGCTGATTTCATGAAGCACCGCTGGCAGGCGGCTGCACGGGACTATGCCGCAGGGGGCGCAAGCTTTCAATCGTGGTTAAGCAGAGATGAAGAATGCGCGGGAATCTGCCACAGGCTCAGCGGATAGGGTCTTGCCCGGACGCGTCCGTGGGTGGAGGGAGGTTTCGACCTGTGTCTGTGGCGCGCCTTCGCGCACGAGCCGCGTCCGAATGTCATTTGTGCAGCTGATGATGTTTGGCAGGAGCCTCTGTTTTCATAGCGTGCGGGGGCTCAACTCGTCGCCGGAAACCGCCCATATCCTGACTTTTCCCAAAGGCCGCTGAGAAGTGCCATGCCCCCCAAGAAGGCCGAAGAGTTCGCTCTCCGCGTTCATTCTGCGGCAATTGTGCCTCTCCCGCTCCTCGTCCTTAAAAATATCGCTCAACGGCCGCACGCGCCCGCTTGACCAAACTCAAAATCCGAACCATATCCCCAAACCATGACAGAGCTCTCCAAGATCCGCAATTTCTCCATCGTCGCCCATATCGACCATGGCAAATCCACCCTCGCCGACCGGCTCATCCAGGAGACCGGCACGGTGCAGTCGCGGGATATGAAAGAGCAGCTCCTGGACTCGATGGATATCGAGCGCGAGCGCGGTATTACCATCAAGGCCAACACCGTCCGCATCGATTACAAGGCTGACGATGGGGAGACCTACGTTCTGAACCTCATCGACACCCCCGGTCACGTGGACTTTGCCTATGAAGTCTCCCGCTCCATGCGCGCGGTTGAAGGCTCTCTGCTGGTGGTGGACAGCACCCAAGGGGTCGAGGCGCAGACGCTGGCGAACGTCTATCAGGCGATCGAGGCGGATCACGAGATCGTGCCGGTGCTGAACAAGATCGACCTGCCTGCCTCCGATTGTGACCGCGTGGCCGAGCAGATCGAGGATGTGATCGGCATCGATGCAAGCGAGGCCATTCAGGTCTCGGCGAAGACAGGGCAGGGCATCCATGAGACGCTCGAGTCCATCGTCAAGCTGCTGCCCGCACCCGAAGGCACCCGCGATGCGCCCTTGAAGGCGATGCTGGTGGACAGCTGGTATGATGCCTACCTCGGCGTGATCGTTCTGGTGCGCATCATGGACGGCGTGCTGAAAAAAGGTATGCGGGTCAAGTTCATGTCGAATGACACCCTGCACCATGTGGACCGGATCGGCGTCTTCCGCCCGGCGATGCAGGTGGTGGACGAGCTGGGCCCGGGCGAGATCGGCTTCCTCACCGCATCGATCAAGCAGGTGCGCGATACCCGCGTCGGTGACACCATCACCAATGACCGGAACGGTTGCGAGGTCGCTCTGCCGGGCTTCAAACCGGCGCAACCGGTGGTCTTCTGTGGTCTCTTCCCGGTGGACAGCGCCGAATTCGAAGACCTGCGCGATGCCATCGACAAGCTGGCCCTGAACGATGCGTCTTTCTCTTTCGAGATGGAGACCTCGGCGGCGCTGGGCTTTGGCTTCCGCTGCGGCTTCCTGGGCCTGTTGCACCTGGAGGTGATCCGTGACCGGATCGAACGCGAATACAATATCGAGCTGATCACCACCGCGCCAAGCGTGATCTATCACGTCTACATGAAGGACGGGGAGCAGATCGACCTGCACAACCCCGCCGACATGCCCGATATGTCGAAGGTGGACCATATCGAGGAACCGCGCATCAAGGCGACGATCCTTGTGCCCGACGAATACCTTGGCGATGTGCTGAAGCTTTGCCAGGACCGCCGCGGCATTCAGGAGGATCTGACCTATGCCGGCACCCGCGCCATGGTGGTCTACGATCTGCCGCTGAACGAGGTGGTCTTTGACTTCTACGACCGTCTGAAATCGGTGACCAAGGGCTATGCCTCCTTTGACTATCACCTGACCGGCTACCGCGAGGACAATCTGGTGAAGATGTCGGTGCTGGTGAATGACGAGCCCGTGGACGCGCTGTCGATGATGGTGCACCGGGACCGCGCCGAAATGCGCGGCCGTGCCATGTGCGAAAAGCTGAAGGATCTGATCCCGCGTCACATGTTCAAGATCCCGATCCAGGCGGCCATCGGCGGCAAGGTGATCGCGCGCGAAACCCTCTCGGCGCTGCGCAAGGACGTAACCGCGAAATGCTACGGCGGCGACGCTACCCGGAAGCGCAAGCTTCTGGAAAAGCAGAAAGCGGGCAAGAAGAAGATGCGCCAGTTCGGCAAGGTCGACATCCCGCAGGAAGCCTTCATCTCGGCGCTGAAGATGGACAACTGAGGTAGTTGCTTTCTGGCCGCCCGTGGGGTTCAGTGCATACTTCGTTCCAGCTTAGCTGCTGAAAAGGTCACCTTGTATCGCACGTTGGGCTGGGAATATCCCTAGGGTCAGGATTCATAACCAGTAGATAACGACGGCTGCGAGCGCGATGGCCGAGAGGAAGACCTTGGGACACCTA
>NZ_JARCJL010000035.1:0-33581 GCF_028890025.1 Phaeobacter sp. PT47_59 | reverse complement strand
GATCAGACATGTTTACCGCTCGTTTTTCGAGCCGTGGATCATGCCGCCAACCGGAAATCAATGGGTCCTGAGCCTAGTTCGATTGCTGCATCAAAAGCCTCGATAGAGGTTTCGCCCCGGGCTTCCGCAAGTCTAAGGTCCCAGTCAGCTATGAGCGCTCGTTTTGCAAGTGCCAGATGTGCTCTGGCTTCAGCAAGAACCCGGGTCTTCAGAGATCGGTTGATTTCCTTGCGCGGTTCGACAGTGGCATAGCGCTTTGGCACCCTCCAGCGAAGGTAGTAGACCTTTCCCCGGCGCTCGATGCCTTCAATGCATTTGTCCTCAATGGCTATCATTTTTTGCCCCACATTCTGCCACACACAGTGGCCCCTTTCGATTTTCAGCGGTTAGGAAGGAAAACCGCGATTTACTCAGGGAAACTGTGAAACTTTCGGAAAAATCAAAATCGACGTTTGATTCCGATCAGACCGTGTGGGGGCACCACCCCTCCAGCTACGGCATTGTTTTCATTAGATTTTGACCGGATCAAGGCGAGGCGTAGAACACATTAGAGAACATTTCGCGCAGCTGTGTCCTCGTGAAGGAAGGCATCTACTACTTCACCCGCCGTATCCCGGTGGATCTCCGACAGCACGGCGCGTCGGGCAAAACCTCCCACGCCCTGAGAACCAGATTCCGCCCGCCAATGAGGCAAACCTACGCGAACGCGGTGTTCGGCTGTTTCGAGAGAAGCGAGCAGATGACATCCGTGATACTGCGACATCCCAACGCCCATACTGACGCTCTCTGATCGGATCGCGGACTTCGGCTAGACCTACATCGGGTCAGTACCCTGGCATCGATCATGCCGGTTGCCTGCTTGGACAACAGCCTGTAAGAACATTCAAAGAACAAGCAGGCGGCATTGTCCTGAGTGCAAACGATGTGCGCACGACAGGGCCTCTGTCAAGAACGAGGGCGATTACCATGCTTACATCCCTGGAACTCTGCGCCGGCGCTGGCGGACAGGCTCTTGGGCTTGAGAAGGCTGGCTTTCACCACAGCGCCCTGGTCGAGATCGACAAGCATTGCTGCAACACCCTGCGCCACAATCGGCCCGAGTGGAATGTCCTGGAGGAGGATGTGCAGCTCTTCAAGGAGCGGGCGGCTGAATACCGGGGGATTGACCTGCTGGCCGGCGGGCTGCCCTGCCCGCCGTTTTCCGTGGCCGGCAAACAGCTTGGCGAAAAGGATGAGCGCAACCTCTTCAATGATGCGCTTGATATCGTTGATGCTGCTCGTCCCCGGGCCGTGATGATCGAAAACGTCCGTGGCTTCCTTGATGCCGTCTTCCATGATTATCGCGAGCGCCTCAAAGATCAGCTGGCAAAACTCGGCTATCGCACCGACTGGCGGCTGTTGAACGCATCGGACTTTGGCGTGCCGCAGCTTCGGCCCCGTGTGGTGATCATAGCCGTCGAACAGAAGCGTGCCGATCTCTTCGACTGGCCGGAGCCCAACCCCCACAATCCGCCAACCGTCGGTGAAACGCTGCGCGATCTCATGGCGGCGCGGGGCTGGCGCGGAGCGGATGACTGGGCCAGCAAGGCGGACGAAATCGCTCCGACCATCGTTGGCGGCTCGAAAAAACACGGTGGCCCGGACCTTGGACCGACCCGCGCGCGCCGCGCCTGGGCCACGCTGGGCGTGGAAGGCAGAACGATCGCGCCCGAAGCGCCGGACCCTTTCCACAATGGCATGCCGCGCCTGACCGTTCCAATGGTGGCGCGCATTCAAGGGTTTCCCGACGATTGGCACTTTACCGGGGCCAAGACGAACGCGTATCGCCAGGTCGGCAATGCCTTCCCGCCACCGGTTGCCGAGGCCGTGGCCAGAAACGTGAGCGCCGCCCTGCGCAAGCGCGTTCTGAAGCCGGTCAGCGCATAGGCGATTTGTCCAGCCCCGCGCCAGCAAGGGCCGCCCCGAGAAGACTGCCAAAGGCATTGCCTCCCCGGCCCTATTCCTTCTGCGCCCTGACGACTCGCCTTGGGGCGGTGGTGATGGTATCTGCCAGATATGCGGATGCTTCCTTCCAGAGTTCAACCGGGCCACCCTGACTACCCCTCCCTTGTTCCCATCCGCGACGGCATCATACGTGCCGCGGGCGGACTGGAGGTTTTGACCGCTGCATTCCCCCGAACCGTTCGCGAGGCGATTGACTTCGTTCTGGACCCGGTGCGGACGGGGCGCACGAAAATTGCCGATCTCGACAATGTTGAAAAAACATTTGTCGGGCTGAAAATCGAACATTTCGTGCGCGATCTTCTGGACGCTCCGAAAGGTCTGCGTGATCTGGTCATTGATGGGCAGGACGTGGACGTCAAGAACACCCTGGACAACTCCTGGATGATCCCCCCAGAGACATACCGCCGCGAAGATCCCTGCCTTGTCATCAACTCCAAGGAGCAGGACAGCCGGTGTTGGATGGGGGTCATGCTGGCCCGGGACAGCTATTTGAACGCGCCGAACCGCGATGGCAAACGGGGCGTCAGCGCCGCGGCAATTGCCGATGTCCTTTGGATTGTCGAGGGGGCAAAGTATCCAGAATCCGTCTGGCTGCCCTTTGACATGACCGCGTTCCGCGACCTGAGGGACAATATCCCATTTGGCACCAAAAGGATGGCCGAATTCTTGCGGCAGAACCTGGAACAACCGATCCATCGCTCTGTCGTGCAAGCCCTGCTTTATGACCAATATGACTATATGAAACGGGTTCGCGGCAATGGCGGCGCACGCGACCTGTTGCGAACCGAAGGGATTGCTGTGCTCTCCGGCGTCTACGACAATGCGATCCTGGAGCAGCTTGGCCGCAACCGGTTAAGCCGGGAAGAGGTGATTGCAATTGCGCCGCGAACCGACGTCGAACACGCCCGAATGATCGAACTCGGCCTGATTGACGGCTAGGCGCAGCCCCGCATCACAAACCCCCTCTTGAGCGGAGCTCCCTCTTCTTTTAAAACCACATTGCATTATGTTATTACATTACATATCAATCCTCGATTAGGATCGACCGGGTGCAGCCGCTTGGAAGCGGCAGGCAACCCGGCCGCGATTATTGAAAACGGAGGTATCAACCCGATGAAAGATGTCCCCAGCACTGATCCCCGCCTGCCTGTTACCGTTCTGTCCGGGTTTCTCGGCGCCGGGAAGACCACGCTGTTGAACCGCGTGTTGAACAATCGTGAGGGCCGCCGCGTGGCGGTGATCGTCAATGATATGTCCGAGGTCAACATCGACGCCGACCTGGTGCGTGAGGGCACCGAACTGTCGCGCTCGGAGGAAAAGCTGGTCGAAATGTCCAATGGCTGCATCTGCTGCACCCTGCGGGACGATCTGCTGAAAGAGGTCCGTCATCTGTCCGAGGAAGGGCGCTTCGACTACCTGCTGATCGAAAGCACCGGCATTTCCGAACCGCTGCCGGTGGCGGCGACCTTCGATTTTCGCGACGAATTGGGCCAGAGCCTGTCGGATGTGGCGCGGCTCGACACCATGGTGACGGTGGTCGATGCGGTGAACCTGCTGCAGGATTTCTCGAGCCACGATTTCCTGACCGATCGCGGCGAATCCTTGGGTGAAGGCGATGACCGCAGCCTGGTCAGCCTGCTGACCGAGCAGATCGAATTTGCCGATGTGGTGGTCCTGAACAAGGTGTCGGATGCCGGGCCCGCGCGCACCGACATGGCCCGCAAGATCATCCGCGCCTTGAACGGCGACGCCAGGATCATCGAAACCGATCAGTCGGATGTCCCGGCAGAGGCCATTCTCGATACCGGCCTGTTCGATTTCGACACCGCGCATCAGCATCCGATGTGGGCCAAGGAACTATATGGCTTTGCCAACCACACCCCCGAGGACGAGGAATACGGCATCACCTCTTTTGCCTATCACGCCCGCGCGCCCTTTCATCCGCAAAGGCTCTATGACGTGCTGAACGGCGACCTGCCCGGCGTGATCCGCGCCAAGGGACATTTCTGGATCGCCACCCGCCCGCAATGGGCCGCTGAATTCAGCCTGGCCGGGGCGCTGTCTTCGGTTCAACCCCTGGGGATGTGGTGGGCCTCGCTGCCGGAAGACCGCCTGCCCAGCCATCCGCAAGCCCAGGCCGAAATCGCGCGCAACTGGGTGGAACCCTGGGGCGACCGGCGCCAGGAGATCGTCTTCATCGGCGTTGATCTGGATCGCGCGGCAATCTGTGACCGCCTGAATGCCGCCCTGATCGATGCCGATCAATTCCACCCAGAAGATTGGGCCGGCCTGCCGGATCCTTTCCCGCGTTGGGGGAAAGGATAGTGCAGCCCGGCGGTCACCGCAGGATCCGGACGGCCCGCCCTGATGTGCAAATCTCGGCCTTTGATTGAAAACACCGCAGAAGATACAGGAGATTTGCGCAAGGTCCTCCAATTGATAAGGTAAGCTGCGCAAACCCCGCACCCCACACCAATTTCTCAGGACCTTGCCGCATATGCTGGACCCCACCGATACCCGCCTTCTGGCGGCCTTGCAGAAAGATGCACATCTCACGGCACAGGAACTGGGGGAGTTGTTGAATCTCTCCGCCAGCCAGGCCGGGCGCAGACGTCAGCGCCTGGAGGCCGAAGGCTATATTCAAGGCTATGCCGCACGGCTGGATCCCACAAAACTGGGGCTGGCGGTCCAGGGCTTCGTGCAGGTGCATCTGAGCAGTCACGGCCCCGAACAATCGGCCGGCTTTGCCCGGCTTGTCAGCACCCGCGCCGAGATCATCTCGGCCTGGACCATGACCGGGGAAGCGGATTATCTGCTGCGGGTCTACTGCCGCGACCTGCAGGCGCTCAACACGTTGATTCACGAGGTCCTGCTGCCTCATCCGGCCGTCGCCCGGGTGCAGAGCCAGATCGTAATGGCACAATTAAAGCGCGATGCACCGCTTCCGACTTAACCATACGGGAAGACTCTCAGGATATTCATACATGGCGCATGCCTAATTCTGGGGACACCTATGTCATTTGTCGACCGCCGTATTGAAACCCGCCCCTCCAGCGGAGAAGCACCGTTCAAACTGAACGAAGTGTTCTTTTCCCGCACGGACAAACGCGGGGTCATCCAGGCCGGAAACTATATCTTCAAACGGGTTGCTCATTATGAGTGGTCCGAACTGATCGGCGCCCCGCACAAGCTGATCCGCCACCCGGATATGCCGCGCGGGCTTTTCCACATGTTCTGGGAAACCATCCAATCCGGCAAAACCATCTGCGCCTACGTCAAGAACCAGGCCAAGGACGGGTTGTATTACTGGGTGTTTGCCGTGGTGGTCCCCTATGAGGGCGGCTATCTCTCCGCGCGCATCAAACCCTCCAGCCCGTTGCTTGGCGAGGCCCGCGAGGTCTACAAGACGATGCTCTTGGCGGAACAGCAGGAAGGCCTTGCCCCCGAGGAAAGCGCCGAAATCATGATGGAATGGGTCCGCAGCCAGGGCTTTGAAGACTATGATCAATTTGCCGCCCATGCGCTGTGCGAAGAGTTCAAGTCCCGCGACAAGGCGCTGGGAAACCATGCGGATGAAACACTTCTGTCCCTGGCCAAGATGCTGGAAAACGCCCAGACCCTGGTCGATCAGACCGAAGGTCTGGTCAAGGATTTCGACGCCATGCACACCATCCCGCATAACCTGCGGGTGATAGCATCGCGGATCGAACCCGCCGGCGGGCCGGTCACCGTCCTGTCGCAGAACTACGGCGCCATGTCACGCCAGATGTCGGATTGGTTCGCGGCCCATGTGATGGGCGAAAACAGCACCTTTGCGACGATCAAATCCACCGTCAACACCAGCCTGATGGTGCAATGCATCACCCGCATGCTGCTGGAATGCGACGACCAGCTCACCAAGGAACGGCGCGCCATCGAAGGGGTCGATATGGCGCATGAACGTGCGACATTGAAGCAGATCGTGACCGATCAGCTGGAGCGCAAACGCAAGGGTCAGGAAGACGTCAACCAGGAAGCCGACCGCATCATGCATGCCTGCCAGGTCATGCATCGTCAGTTCCTCGGCCTCAGCTCGACCCGGGTTCTGTGTAAGATCGAAAGCGCCCGCCTGCCCGAATCGGGGGAAACCCTGTCGGACATCATCGATCAGCTGGGGGTCTTCCAGCGCCGAATCTCCGAGCGGCTGGAGCAGATCGAAAAACTGTCTGGCGATATCCGCATCCACGACAGGTGATCCGGCACCGGATCGCAACCGATCACACGGGGAAGTTTACGACATGGGCGCTCTCTTCGGCGGGGGGCGCCCAAATCCGTTGCCAACCGCAGTTGCGCTTGCGATACCAGCCTCATGGAAACGTTTCTTTATCAGGCTTCGATCTACCTCGCTGCCGCTGTCATCGCGGTGCCGATCGCCGCACGGCTAGGCCTGGGATCCGTCCTTGGATACCTGGCCGCCGGCATTCTGATCGGCCCGGTTTTCGGGCTGGTCGGCTCAGAGACCCAGAACCTGCAGCATTTCGCCGAATTCGGCGTGGTGATGATGCTGTTCCTGATCGGGCTGGAGCTGGAACCGCGCGCGCTTTGGGCGATGCGTCACAAGCTGTTGGGCCTTGGCGGTTTGCAGATCCTGTTCAGCACCCTGGCGCTGATGGGCGCGGCCATGGCCGCCGGGGAACCCTGGCAGGTGAGCCTTGCCGTCGGCCTGGCGCTGTCGCTCTCCTCCACCGCGATCGTGCTGCAAACCCTGTCGGAAAAGGGCCTGATGCAGACCGGCGGCGGGCGGGCGTCCTTCTCGGTGCTGCTGACCCAGGATATCGCGGTGATCCCGATCCTGGCCTTCCTGCCGCTGCTGGCCACCGGCATCGGACCCCATATCGGCAGCGACGGATCGATCCAGCGCGGAGAAAGCGCAGGCCATGGCGCCGGCCATGCCTCGCTGTCGCTGGTCGAAGGCATGCCCGGCTGGGCGGTGACCCTGATCACCATCGGCGCGGTGGCCTTCATCATCCTGGCCGGCATCTACCTGACGCGGCCGCTGTTTCGCTTCATCCACGCCTCCAACCTGCGCGAAATGTATACGGCGCTGGCGCTCTTGATCGTGGTCGGGATCTCCTTCCTGATGACGCTGGTGGGTCTCTCGCCCGCGCTTGGGGCCTTTCTCGCGGGGGTGGTCCTGGCCAACTCGGAATTCCGGCACGAGATGGAAAGCGATCTGAATCCCTTCAAGGGGCTGTTGCTGGGTCTGTTCTTCATCACCGTCGGCGCCGGCATCAACTACCGTCTGTTCCTGGCAAGCCCCGGCGACCTGATCGGGCTGGCACTGCTTGTCATCGTCGCCAAGGGGCTGGTGCTGTTCTTCGTCGGACGCGCCTTCGGGCTGCGCAAGCGGGCACAGTGGCTGTTCACCCTGGGACTGGCGCAGGCGGGGGAGTTCGGCTTCGTGCTGCTGGCCTTCTCGACCCAGCTCAATGTGATCCCCCCGGCCCTGTCGGAGAAACTTCTGCTGATCATCGCCCTGTCGATGCTGATCACCCCGCTGCTGTTCATCATCTATGACCTGCTGTCAAAACGCCTGACCGAGGCGCGCGCCGATCACGAGCCGGACGAAATCGACGAAGAAGGTCCGGTGATCATCGCCGGGATCGGCCGGTTCGGCCAGATCGTGAACCGGCTGGTGCGGGCCAGCGGCTTCAAGACGGTGCTGCTGGACAATGACATGGAGGCGGTCCAGCTGATGCGCCGCTTTGGCGTCAAAAGCTTCCTGGGCGATCCCACCCGGCCCGAGCTGCTGAAGGCTGCCGGGATTGCCAAGGCCAAGATCCTTGTGGTTGCCCTCGATGACCCCGAGAACACGGTGAAACTGGTGCAATATGTGCGCCGCAACTACCCGGACATCCACATCATCGCCCGTGCCTATGACCGCCACCACGTCTTTGAACTGTATCAGGCGGGTGCCAATGACATCGTGCGCGAGATGTTCGACAGCTCCCTGCGCGCCGGGCGCTATGTGCTGGAGCGCATCGGGCTCAGCGAATATGAGGCGGCCCAGGCCGAACAGACCTTTTATGCCCATGACCGTCTGACCATCCGCGAGCTGGCCAAGCAATGGATCCCCGGCACCCCCGCCAGCGAGAACCCCGCCTATATCAAACGGGCGCGGGAGCTGGAGAAGGATCTGGAGACCGCCCTGCTGGAGCTGGCAGAGCAGAAGGAGAAGAAATCCTCCTGATCCGGGCGCGGCGCGTTCAGCCCTCTGCCACGCCCGCTTCGGCAAAGGTCGCCATGCCGCTGTGGCAGGCAATGGCGCCCTTCAGGATCTGGATCGCCAGCGCCGCACCGGAGCCTTCCCCCAGCCGCAGGCCAAGGGTCAGCAGCGGCTCTTTGCCCAGCTTGTCCAGCAGCGCGAAATGGGCGGCCTCGGCCCCCTTGTGACCCGCCACCGCATGATCCAGCGCTCCCGGCGCCGTCTGCTGCAGACAGGCCGCGGCCGCACAGCAGATAAAGCCATCCAGGATCACTGGAATGCGCAGCACCCGGGCAGCGGCAATCGCACCGGCCATGGCGGCGATCTCGCGCCCGCCCAGGCGCATCAGCGCATCCAGCCCATCCTTGATGTCCCCGCCATGGAGCGCCACGCCCTGCCCCACCACACGGGCCTTATTGGCAAGCCCGGCATCATCGACCCCGGTGCCGCGCCCGGTCCACTCTGCGGCCTCGCCTCCGAACAGGGCACAGGCCAGCGCCGCCGCCGCGGTGGTGTTGCCGATGCCCATCTCGCCCACCACCAGAAGATCGGCCTGTGGGTCCACCGCGGACCAGCCGGTTTGCAGCGCCTGCAGCAGCTCTGCCGCGCTCATCGCCGGGGCCTTGGTGAAATCCTCGGTCGGGCGGTCCAGATCCAGCGCATGCACATCCATCCGCGCGCCAGCAAGCTTGGCAAGCTGGTTGATCGCAGCGCCGCCATGTTCGAAGTTCAGCACCATCTGTGCGGTCACCTCTGCCGGGAAGGCCGAAACCCCCTGCGCCGTCACCCCGTGGTTGCCCGCAAAGATGATCACCTGTGGCGCCTTGATCTCGGGACGGTCGCTGCCGCGCCAGCCTGCGTACCAGATCGCCAGGTCTTCGAGCCGTCCCAAGGCCCCCGGCGGCTTGGTCAACTGACCATTGCGGTCCTCTGCTCCGGCCCGGGCAGCGCCATCGGCGGCGGGCGCCGCGCTCAACTGGGCGCGAAAGTCATCAAGAGAAGATATCTGGGACAGCATGGATCAGCCTCGTTGCAACGTGTTACGGGACACGGGTAAAGCGGTTGGGTACTGTTTAACCGCTCGCCCCCCTGCTGCAAGCCCCGCAAGAGACCCGCCCATGCGAAAACCCGACATCCGCGCCATTGATCCTGTTCTGGCTCTGGTGCTCTTGACCCGGCTTCCCCTGCCGCGCCTGAGCGCGCAGACATTCGAGCGGCAATCGGCGGCTGTCTGGGCCTTTGCACTGGCGGGCTGCGCCGCCGCCCTGCCCGCCTGCCTGCTGGCTGTATTGGCTCTGCACCTCGGCCAGCCTGCGCCAATCACTGCCGGGCTGGTCCTCGCGGTACAGATCCTGTTGACCGGTGCCATGCATGAAGACGGGCTGGCCGATACCGCCGACGGGCTTTGGGGCGGCTTTGATCCTGCGCGACGGCTGGAGATCATGAAGGACAGTCAGATCGGCACCTATGGGGTGCTGGCGCTGATTCTGGCGCTTGGTCTGCGCTGGACCGCAGTGACGGCCCTGTTGGACAGTACGGGGCCCTGGTCGCTCCTGGCGCTGGCCGCGCTCAGCCGGGCCATGATGCCATTTCTGATGCACGTCCTGCCCAATGCCCGTCAGACGGGTCTGTCCCATGGTGTCGGGCGTCCGGCGCTGTTTCCGGTCGTTCTCGGGCTTGTCGTGGCGCTTGGCATTGCGGCTGTCCCGCTGGACCTGCCGGTGCTGCTTGCCATCTGTCTTGCCATGATCGCGACGACGGCAGCCGTTGGCATAATTGCCCGCGCCAAGATCGGCGGGCAGACAGGAGACATCCTGGGCGCGACCCAACAGCTTTGCGAGATCTCTGCCCTGCTGGTGTTGCTGGTTCTGTGACGGTCTAGTCCACGCCGCCGGTCAAAATCTTCAACTGTTCACCACAGTGTTTGCAATGGACCGCATCAATGTCGTGACGCATCAGGCCACAGGTCGGACAGGTATAGCGCACCTTCTGCGGCTGAAAGATCGCCTGCGCCAGCCGCACGAACAGCGCCACCCCGACGACCATCACGAAGACCGAGAACATCTTGCCAGCAGGCGAGGCCATGGTGATATCGCCAAACCCCGTGGTGGTGAGCGTTGCCACGGTAAAATACAGCGCATCGATATAGGGCGACTGGGTTTGGGTTTCGTCGATGAAGAAGATCAGCACCGCCATGGTGGTGGCAAAGATGAAGACGAACAGGTTGATCCCCGCCAGCAGCGCATCCTCGTTGCGCCGGAAAAAGGTGCTGTCACGGCGCAGGTCGCGCAACAGGTGGTAGGAATGGATCAGCCGCAGCGCCCGCAGGATGCGCAAGAAGGCCAGGCTGCCCGCGAACAAGGGGTCCAGCAGCAGGGTGACGATCACCACCAGATCCGCCAGCGTGTAGATCTGCCAGAAGAAGGCCTTGCGGTCCTTGGCGATCCAGAGCCGCGCCGCCAGATCCAACCCGATGATCACCCCCAGGATCTGGCTGATCGTATTCAAGAGCAGGCCATGGGCGACATGGGCGGTGGCTATGAAAAACAGGATGGTCAGCGCATCGAAAAGGATGACGCCATAGCGAAAGCGGACGGCGCCCTTGGATGCGCCCTCGTATAGAAGGGCCGTGCGTTTTTTCAGATCCTGCATGGGATGGCCTTTTGCGGGCAGGCGCAAAGCGCCAAGAAGAAAGGCCGCGCCAAGCGGCACGGCCCATGGTCATTCAATCCAGGCGCAGCCTCAGGCAGCGCGGGAGGTCAGAACCTCGTCAACCTGCTTGGCGGCAGAGATTTCGTCGCCATCGGCCACGGCTGCCACTTCACGGGTCAGGCGTTCCAGCGCGGCTTCATAAAGCTGGCGCTCGGAATAGCTCTGCTCGCGCTGATCATCGGTGCGGTGCAGGTCGCGCACCACTTCGGCGATGGCGATCAGATCGCCCGAGTTGATCTTCTGTTCGTATTCCTGGGCGCGACGCGACCACATGGCGCGCTTGACCTTGGCCTTGCCCTTGAGCGTCTTCATGGCCTGGTTGATCACGTCGGGCGAGCTGAGCGAGCGCATGCCCACCTCAACCGCCTTGTTGGTCGGCACCCGCAGGGTCATCTTGTCCTTTTCAAAGGTGATCACGAAAAGCTCCAGCGCAAAGCCGGCCACTTCCTGCTCCTCGATCGAGATGATCTGTCCAACACCATGGGCCGGATACACCACGTAATCATTGGGGCGGAATTCGAGCTTCTTCGATTTGGTCATACAGGTCTTTCCTTGCACTTCGCCGGACGGCATGTCTGGCACTACAACGACAAAAACACCACAGGCAGATCACGGCTCGCGATCCGCACTTGCGCGTTTGGTCACAGAAAAACTGCCCAAGGTGCACAAGAACGCGTCCGGCAGGTCAGGCACATTTCTCTCTTCTGGGTATTTCGCAGCAATTGTACCACAAAACCGGGAGGGTCGGAAGGAGCCCGCCCAAACAGCAAAAAACCTGTGTAGGCACCAGCAATTTAAGGCGTTTCAGCCAATGGCACGCCCTTGGACCAGGTCGTGACGGCCCCCCTTGCCAGCGGCAAAGCGAATCGCATCAGGGCAAAAGCCCGACGGACCTTAGCCGCCTTCGCCGGGCGCTTCGGAGAAGTATTTCTCCAGCTTGCCGGTCTCGCCATCACGCTCTTCGGCGTCCGGAAGCGGGTCTTTCTTGGAGACGATAACCGGCCACATCTCGGAGTATTTGCGGTTGAATTCCACCCATTTGTCCATGTCCGGCTCGGTATCGGGACGGATGGCATCGGCAGGGCATTCGGGTTCGCAAACACCACAGTCGATGCATTCATCCGGATGGATCACCAGGGTGTTCTCGCCCTCGTAGAAACAATCCACCGGGCAGACCTCGACACAATCAGTGTATTTGCAGGCGATGCAGTTGTCCGTAACGACATAGGTCATGAGGCCGGGTTCCGTTTGCTGTTTGACGTCTAGCTAATTCAGCGCGGCGATATCTTCAAGGTGTCAATAGATGTCGTGCCCACGGGTAAGATCAAGCGCCCTGCGGGATTTCTTATCCGGGCGCCCCTTTCCCTCGAAGCGGGGGTTGGCCGGAACACTGTCCTGCTTTTCACTCATGTCATGGTAAAGCGCCTGGGCCTCGGGCGCGGGGCCGCGGCGCTCGCCGATGGCTTCGACCCGGACGACCCTGATCTGCCGCCCCTGGGGGAAGG
This sequence comes from Phaeobacter sp. PT47_59, assembly GCF_028890025.1. Classification (NCBI taxonomy): domain Bacteria; kingdom Pseudomonadati; phylum Pseudomonadota; class Alphaproteobacteria; order Rhodobacterales; family Roseobacteraceae; genus Phaeobacter; species Phaeobacter sp. PT47_59. Next base: position 21,116 of record NZ_JARCJL010000035.1, on the reverse strand, counting down.
TCAGAACATCACCTGGGGTGACGTTCTGAGCCGGTTTCGAGATCTTGCCGGAGTTGAGCCGCACATGACCTGCAGAGACCTGTTTCGCGGCCAGGCTGCGGGTCTTGAAGAACCGCGCATGCCATAGCCACTTGTCGATACGGATCTTGGCGGTGCCGCCCTCCATCGCGGATCAGTCGCCCTGTTTCAGCCCCATCAGCGCCGCGGCGAAGGGGTTGTCGGGATCGATCTGCTTTTCCTTCTTGGGCGGGCGGGCCGAGTAGGTCTTGCTGCCCTGCTGCTGAGGACGTCCGCCCTTCTTGCCGCCGGGCTTGCCGGGGCCGCCCTTGGCACCACGGGGCTTGCCCTTGCCGCCTGCGCCGCCACCTGCACCGCCACGGGCGTCCTGCCCACGGCGCTGGCCACGGTTTCCGCCCTGCTGACGGGCACGACCGCCCCAGGTGAAGGTGTAAAAGACCTCGACCTCGGGGGCATCAACTGCCACATCGGCGGCTTCGCCGGTCGGGGTCTCGTTTTCGGCAACTTCGGCAACGGCTTCTGTGGCTTCGGCTTCGGGAGCCGTTTCGGCAACCGGTGCAACACCTTCGTCCGGGATGGCTGCCGCTTCGGGCACCACATCGGCCGGAGCCGCCTCCCCTTCAGCCGCCGGAGCGGCAGCGGGCGTATTCTCGGCTTCAGCGGCGGCATCCATCACCGGCTGGCCTTCAGCAGGCGTGCCAGTCTCGGCCACGACTGCATCCACCGGCTTCACCTTTTCCCGCTCGCCCTTCTCGGCGCGGTAGCCAAGGCCCTGCATCAGATCGGCAAATTGTTCCAGCGTCATGCCGGTGATCGACAGCATGTCGGGCTTGGCCTCGAAACCACCGCGGCTGTCTTCGGCGCGCAGCATATCGGCCAGGCGCTCCAGCATATCGACGCGGATCATCCGCTCGCCTGCGGCGCGGTAGCCGGACATGGTGTCATAGCCTTCGGGCGCATCCTTGATGGTCGGCACGGTGACCAGACCCGGCGGCGGCGCCTCGGGGAAGTCCTGCAAGCCATTTGCCAGCGACCACAGCACCAGACGCAGGCGCGTCGGGGCGGGTTTCAGCAGCAACGGCATGAAAATGGTGAACTGGCCGAAGCGCAGACCGTGTTTGCGCAGCGCACCGCGCGCGTCCTGGTCCAGGTCCTTGACCTCCTGCGCGACGCTGTGACGCGGCAGAAGACCCAGCGCTTCGACCATGCGGAAGGCGAAACCACGGGCCAGGCCGTTCAGCTCTTCGTCCTTCTGCAGATTGATCAGCGGCTCAAACAGCGCCTGGATCTTGCGGCTGATGAAATGCTGCAGGCGGCGTTCGACCTTCTGCGCGACCTCTGCGCCTGCGGCATCATCCACGAAGACCTGTACACCCGGCGTGAGCGGATCCGCTCCGGCAACCAATTTGCCCACCGCGCTGTCGCCCCACATGAGGCCGCCCTGTTCGGTAAAATCAATTTCGGTATCGGGTGCGTTGTAGAACCGGTCCGCCCGCAGATGAAAATGCGGCACCAGCGCCTGCATGGAGGCGGATTTCAGCGCCTTTGCCTCGGCGCCCTCTGCCCCCTTGTCAGGCGAGAACCGGAATCCTTCGAGCCGTCCGACGAATTCGCCTTCGACGGTCACTTCACCCTTGTCATTCACTTCGGCCAAAAGGGCCTCCTTCTGTTTGAGCCGGCGCAAAAGCACGGATGTGCGCCGGTCCACAAATTTTTCAGTCAGCCGCTCGTGCAGTGCGTCCGACAACCTGTCTTCTACAGCGCGCGTTTGCTCACGCCAATGACTTTCATCATGCAGCCAGCCTTTCCTTTGGGCCACATAGGTCCATGTGCGGATAAATGCCAATCGTTTCGACAGAACATCGATATTTCCGTCTGTCCGATCGATCCTTTTGATCTGTCGCGCCATCCAATCGTCGGGGACAACGCCGCCGCCATGCAGGTGATCGAAAATCCCCCGCAAAAGTGCGGCATGTTCACTGTGGCTGATGCCGCGGAAGTCGGGGATTCGGCAGACATCCCACAACAGCCGCACCGAGGGCGCATTGGTGGTACGCGCCAGGATCTCGGGATCCTGCGACAGCGCCTTCAGGGCCAACAGGTCGTCCGCCTCGCGCGCCTTGATCAGCACCTCATCCTGCGGGCTGACCTCCAGCGAGCGGACCAGCGCCTCCACCGTGCCGAACTGCAGCGCGGACGATCGCCAGTTGAGTTTCTTCAGCGGCGTGAAGCGATGTTCCATGATCGCCTGGGCCGTGCCCTCGTCCAAAGGTCGGGCATCGCCGGTCACCCCAAAGGAGCCGTGGCTCATGCCCCGCCCGGCGCGGCCCGCGATCTGGGCCAGCTCGTTTGGCGCCAGCGGGCGCATCCGGCGCCCATCGAATTTGCTGGTGGAGGCGAAGGCCACATGATCGATATCGAGGTTCAGCCCCATGCCGATGGCATCCGTCGCCACCAGATAGTCGACCTCACCGTTCTGATAGAGCTCAACCTGCGCATTGCGCGTGCGCGGGCTGAGCGCCCCCATCACCACGGCGGCTCCGCCCTTCTGGCGGCGGATTAGCTCGGCGATGGCATAGACGTTGTCGACGGAAAAGCCGACGATGGCGGTGCGGGGCGGCATCCGGCTGATTTTCTTCGATCCGGCATAGACCAGATCCGACATCCGTTCGCGGCGCACGAATTCCACCCCCGGCACCAAGGCCTGGATCGGCCCGCGCATGGTATCGGCGCCCAAGAACAGCGTCTCATGGGTGCCGCGCGCGCGCAGCAACCGGTCGGTAAAGACATGGCCCCGTTCAGGGTCAGCACAGAGCTGGATCTCGTCCACGGCCAGGAAATCGCAGCCCATGCCTTCGGGCATCGCCTCCACCGTGCAGATCCAGTACTGAGCGCGCGGCGGCACGATACGTTCCTCGCCGGTGACCAGCGCCACCACCGACGGCCCGCGTGCCGCGACAACCTTGTCATAGACCTCGCGTGCAAGCAGCCGCAGCGGAAAGCCCATGATGCCGGTGCGATAGCCCAGCATCCTGTCGATTGCGTAATGGGTTTTGCCTGTGTTGGTCGGACCGAGAACGGCCACCACCCGTGATGCGTTTGCCATTTGAGCCACCCCGGCGGGCCTATAGTTCCTTGCCCTCGACCAGGGGCGCCAATCGGTCGAGCGCCTTGGTTACTTCCTCGTGGTTCGGATGTATAGCCTTGGCGCGCAAATAGGCCTGATAGGCGGTTTCGGGATCGCGAAACTGTTCAAACAGCGTGCCCAGCGCAAAGATTGCATCGTAGTCATTGGGATTGAGCGCCAATGCGCGCTCCAGATCGGCCACCGAAGGCCCATATAGCTCTGCCACGAAATAGGCGCGGGCCCGCTCGTACCAGCCGCGCGCAAACCCCGGCGCATGATCGGTGAGCGCGGTCAGATGTTCGATCGCGGCGGCAGTATCGCCCCGCTCCAGCGCCTGCACGCCGCGCGCCAGCATCAGATCCATCGCGGGAGAGCCGCTCTTGCGCCAAAGCGCCTGCAACTCGCGATCGATGGCGCTGGCATCCACTGGATCGGCATCTGCCAGTTCCATCAGCAAGTCCGCCTCATCCGGCGGCGACTGCACCTGCGCAAATCCGCTGACAGGCAGGGAAAACGTGACTGTCAGCGCCGTTGCCGCCACGATAGCTTTGAGGTTCGGAACATTTGCAATCATGATGCTTCAATGTAACCCAAGGCAGCGTATTTTCCAGTGGCGTAGACGAAAGCTTCACACAAAAATGCGATGCCCCTGCAAATGAGCGAGGAAAGACAGATGAGCGACACCCTGACACAAGCCGCCGAAGCGCTGAACGAAAAGCTGGAAGCAGGCGGATTTGACGGCAGCGCCAAGTTCGCGATCGAGGACATGGGCGCCATTGTCCTGGACAGCGACGGCGTGCGCGTCAGTGACGAAGAGGCCGATGTCACCATGTCGGCAGACGCCGAGACCTTCCAGGCGATCCTCTCGGGTGAATTGAACCCCACCGCCGCCTTCATGTCCGGCAAGCTGACCATTGATGGCGACATGGGCACCGCGATGAAACTGGCCTCGGTCCTGGCCTGACTGCACTAGGAGACCTGCCGATGGAGCTGACCCCCGCCCCCTATTTCCGCGATATTGCCGAGGGACCGGAGGGCGGCGTGGCCCATTGGGTGACTTGCGAAGATGGCCTGCGCATCCGCGTGGGCCATTGGCTGCCGCAAGGACTGCTGCGCGAGGCAGTCAAGGGCACCGTCCTGATCTTTCCGGGGCGTACGGAATACATCGAGAAATACGGCCCCTCCGCTGTTGACCTGGGCAAACGCGGTTTTGCCGCCCTGGCGGTGGACTGGCGCGGGCAGGGGCTGGCCGACCGCATGCTGGAGGACCGGCGCCTGGGCCATGTCGATCACTTCCCCGATTTCCAGCGCGATGTGCGCGCCACGGTGAAGCTGGCCGAAGCGCTGGAATTGCCGCAACCCTGGTTCCTGCTGGCTCATTCCATGGGCGGCGCCATTGGCCTGCGCGCCCTGATCGAAGGGCTGCCGGTCAAGGCTTGCGCCTTTACCGGGCCGATGTGGGGCATTCAGATTCCCTCCGCCATGCGCCCCGTGGCGCGCGTTCTGGGCACACTGGCACCGATCCTAGGCTTCAGCGCCATGCGCGCGCCCACCACCACCAAGGGCCACTATGTGCAGACCGCCCCCTATGAGGGCAACACGCTGACCAATGATGCGGATATGTACCGTTTCATGCAGGAACAGCTGGAGGCGGAGCCGGACCTGACCTTGGGCGGCCCCACCGTGCATTGGCTCAGCGAAAGCCTGCAGGAATGCGCGCGCCTTGCCGCGCTGCCATCGCCCGCCCTGCCCTGTATCACCTTCCTCGGCAGTGACGAGCAGATCGTCAACGCAGAAGCCATCCATAACCGCATGCGCCGCTGGCCGGGCGGCGAACTGGATCTGGTTCAGGGTGCCCAGCACGAGGTGGTGATGGAAGGCCCCGCCATCCGCCGACACACATTCGACCGCATGTGCGCCCTGTTTGTACAATATCGCGGCTGATGCTGCGCCGGGGTGCTGGTTGCTTGTGATCCCGCGCGCCCCTGCTTAGATATCTGGAAAATGGCGCACGCTTTTGCGCCCCTTCTTCTCACATGACCCTTCAAGGAGGCCCCATGTTCCAACTCCCCTTCCCCCTTCGCGATGCCAATGCAGGCTCTGGCCCCGATAGCCTCGGCAATCTGCCCGAGTGGGATCTGAGCGATCTTTACACGGCGGTCGACGCCCCCGAACTGGCCCGCGATCTGGACTGGCTGGAGCAAGAATGCAGCGCATTTGCCGCCGATTACGAAGGCAAGCTTGCGGATCTTGATGCCAAAGGGCTGCTGGACTGCGTGTTGCGCAACGAAAAGATCAACGCCATCGCCGGGCGCGTGATGTCCTATGCAGGCTTGCGCTATTACCAGCTGACCACCGATGCCGAGCGCGCCAAGTTCCTGTCGGATTGCCAAGAAAAGGTCACCGTCTTCACCACGCCGCTGGTCTTCTTCACGCTGGAGATCAACCGGATCGAGGACGACAAGCTGAAGGCGCTGTTTGCCGAAAACGCCGATCTGGCCCGCTATGAACCGATCTTCCGCCGCATCCGCGCCATGAAGCCCTACCAACTGTCCGATGAGCTGGAGAAGTTCCTGCACGACCTGGGTGTCGTCGGCGATGCCTGGGAAAAACTGTTCGATGAAACCATTGCGGGTCTCACCTTCACCGTGGAGGGTGAAGAGCTGAACATCGAAGGCACGCTCAATTTCCTCACCGACCCGGACCGCAGCAAACGCGAGGCCGCCGCGCGCGAACTCGCCCGCGTCTTTGCCGAGAACATCAAGATCTTTGCCCGCGTGCACAACACCCAAGCCAAGGAAAAGGAAATCGTGGACCGCTGGCGCGGCATGCCCTCGGCGCAGATGGGACGGCACCTATCCAACGACGTAGAGCCCGAGGTGGTCGAGGCGCTGCGCGAAGCCGTGGTCGCCGCCTACCCCAAGCTGTCGCACCGCTATTATGAGCTGAAGCGCAAGTGGCTGGGGCTGGACCGCATGCAGGTCTGGGACCGCAACGCACCCCTGCCGATGGAAGTCACCCGCACCGTCGGCTGGGACGAGGCCCGCGACATCGTGATGGAGGCCTATGGCGCCTTTGATCCGCGCATGGCGGATCTGGCCGATCCCTTCTTCAACAAGGGCTGGATCGACGCTGGCGTGAAACCCGGCAAGGCGCCGGGCGCCTTTGCCCACCCCACCGTTACCGCAGTGCACCCCTACGTGATGCTGAACTACTTGGGCAAACCGCGCGATGTGATGACGCTGGCGCATGAGCTGGGGCACGGCGTCCATCAGGTGCTGGCCGCCGGTCAGGGCGAGATGCTCTCCTCCACCCCGCTGACGCTGGCGGAAACCGCGTCCGTCTTTGGCGAGATGCTGACCTTCCGCAAGATGCTGGAAAAGGCCAAGGACAAGAACGAGCGTCGCGTGCTGCTGGCGGGCAAGGTTGAGGACATGATCAACACGGTCGTGCGCCAGATCGCCTTCTATGATTTCGAGTGCAAGCTGCACGAGGCGCGCCGTGGCGGAGAGCTGACGCCCGATGACATCAATGCGCTCTGGATGTCGGTGCAGGCCGAATCCCTGGGCGAAGCCTTTGATTTCATGGAAGGCTATGAAACCTTCTGGGCCTATATCCCGCATTTTGTCCACTCGCCCTTCTACGTCTACGCCTATGCCTTCGGCGACGGGTTGGTGAACGCGCTCTACTCGGTCTACGAGGAAAACCCCGAAGGCTTCCAGGAGAAGTATTTCGACATGCTGAAGGCCGGCGGTTCAAAACACCACAAGGAGCTTTTGGCGCCCTTTGGCCTTGATGCCTCGGACCCGAAGTTCTGGGACAAGGGCCTGTCGATGATCTCCGGCATGATCGACGAGCTGGAGGCGATGGAGGATTGATCCTTCACCCCCGGCAGGCGCGTCGCCTGCCCCTGTACTGACAGCACTTGCCTGGCCATTCCCCTTTGGCCAGGCTTTTCTTTGCACCAACACCCCGGCGCATGGGCCATCCGGCCAAGCGCTCGACCGCTAGCACCCCTTTCGGATGCGGATCTTGGGACGTTTTCCTCCTTCGCCCCCGGCTGGCCACCATCCCGTCCCGATTTCGCGAGAGTGCGTTGTGCGAAACGCCCGGCTGGCTTAAACCTGTGGCAACCAATGACCTCAGGGAGAGAGACAGATGACCGACGCGCCCAGCTACGGTTTTGACACATTGCAGATTCACGCCGGTGCACGGCCCGATCCGGCCACCGGTGCCCGTCAGACCCCGATTTACCAGACCACATCCTATGTGTTCCGCGATGCCGATCACGCTGCGGCTTTGTTCAACCTGCAAGAGGTCGGCTTCATCTATTCGCGCCTGACCAACCCCACGGTTGCAGTGCTGCAGGAACGCCTGGCGACGCTGGAAGGTGGCGTTGGCGCGGTCTGCTGTTCCTCGGGCCATGCGGCGCAGATCATGGCGCTGTTCCCGCTGATGGCACCCGGCTGCAATGTTGTGGCCTCCACCCGTCTTTATGGCGGCACCGTCACCCAGTTCAGCCAGACCATCAAGCGCTTTGGCTGGTCGGCCAAGTTCGTGGATACCGACGATCTGGACGCAGTGCGCGATGCCATCGATGAAAACACCCGCGCGGTGTTCTGCGAATCCATCGCCAACCCCGGCGGCTATGTGACCGACATCCGCGCCATGGCCGATGTGGCCGATGCCGCAGGCGTGCCGCTGATCGTGGACAACACCACCGCGACCCCCTACCTGTGCAACCCGATTGCCCAGGGGGCCACATTGGTTGTGCATTCCACCACCAAATACCTGACGGGCAATGGCACCGTGACCGGCGGCGTGGTGATCGATTCGGGCAACTTCGACTGGTCCGCCAGCGACAAGTTCCCGTCCCTGTCCGCGCCGGAACCGGCCTATCACGGCCTCAAGTTCCACGAGACCTTCGGCTCCCTTGCCTTCACCTTCCACGGCATCGCCATCGGCCTGCGTGACCTCGGCATGACCATGAACCCGCAGGCGGCGCATTATACGCTGATGGGGATCGAAACCCTGTCCCTGCGGATGCAGCGCCACTGCGAAAACGCGATGAAGGTCGCAAGCTGGCTGGAGCAGGACGAGCGGGTGGATTACGTCACCTACGCCGGTCTGCCCTCCTCGCCCTATTACGAGCGGGCGCAGGCCTGCTACCCCAAGGGCACCGGCGGGTTGTTCACCTTTGCGGTCAAGGGCGGCTATGAGGCCTGCATCAAGCTGGTGGACGCGCTGGAGATCTTCTCCCATGTGGCGAACCTTGGCGATACCCGCTCGCTGATCATCCACTCGGCCTCCACCACCCACCGCCAGCTGACGCCCGAGCAGCAGGAAGCCGCTGGCGCGGGCCCCAACGTGGTGCGCATCTCCATCGGGATCGAGGATGCCGACGATCTGATCGCCGACCTGGACCAGGCACTGACCAAGGCCTGCGGCTAAGTCCCGATCGGGAAAAACAACAAAGGCCGGGGCGTTCCCCGGCCTTTTTCATTTTCGGCGCAGGGGTTTGCTACTCTCCCGCTGTCTCCAGCAGGTCAAAGACGACCGACACGCTGTGTTCGAACGACAGGCTGCCCGCCTCCACCGGCACAGATCCCGAACGCGCCATTTCCATTGCCATCATCGGCACCCCGCCGCCACCGCCGTGTTCGCTGATCGAGCGCACCGGGCCAAGGGTCATCTCGGCTGCCTCGGCCAGTTGGCGCGCCTTGCGGATCGCATCCCGGACCGCATCGCCGCGGATCTGGTCCAAGACCGCTGCGCGGTCCGCAACGCCAAAGCTCAGGCCGCGAAACTCATTGGCACCCGCCTGAAGCACGTCGTCCAGGATCTTGCCAAGGTTTTCCAGGTCTCGCACCCGCACGGCCAGCGTGTTGGAGGCCACGAAGCCGGTGATCTCCCGCCTTTCCTGCGAATTGTCATAGCGATCCCCGCTCCAGATCGGATCAACCGAAATCCGCTGCGTCTGCATGTCTTCGCCTGCGATCCCGGCCTCGCGCAGCTGCGCGATCACCTGCGCCATGTCATCGGACACCCGGCGCATCGCCAGGGCGGCCTCCTTTGCGTCGGCGGTGACGCCCAGCGTGATCACCGCCCGATCCGGTGCCACCTCCGTGCGGGCCTCGCCGGTGACCGAGATCTGGCGCGGGGCGATGGCCTGCTCGGCCATGCTGCCGCCGGCAAAGCCGCATAGAATGGCAAGAGAGACCAGAGTTGCCCGGGTGGTCATTGCGGTCAGTGCTGTCTTCATGGCGCTTTCTCCTGTTGCTCCAGACCAAATGAAAGCGCTTCCTTGCCGCAGGCAAGGGCAATTCCCCTCTTTTCCTTTTCCTCGGCAAACTCCTGCTTTAAGGTCTGGTCCCAAGGCCATACGGGCACAAAAGCGGTCCGGGCGACAGGAACTTGGATGGTTTGACCGCACAATGAAACCGGGGTTTGCTCTTTCACTGTCTTCGGAAGGCATCAGCTATCTGCACCGCGCTGCCGGTGGATGGCGCAATATCGGAACCGTGACGCTGGATCATCCCGATCTGTCCGGCGCGCTGGCGCTTCTACGCAGCAAAGGTGATGCGCTGGCCCTGCCGGACCCCGATTGCTGCAAACTCGTGATCCCGAACGAGCAGATCCGCTATCTGACGATTGAAACCGGCGCCATCGATGCACGCCAGCGCCGGGCCCTTGCCGAAGCCGCCCTGGAGGGCGCAACGCCCTATGCTGTAGCGGATCTCGCCTTTGACATCTCCGAAGACGGCCCCCTGACCCATATCGCCGCCGTCGCCCGTGAAACCCTGGAAGAGGCCGAGACATTTGCCCTGGATCACGGGTTTACCCCCGCCAGTTTCGTAGCCATTCCCGGCGATATGGATTTCCTGGGCGAGCCGTTTTTTGGTCAAGCCCGCTCCATTGGCGACAGCCCGATAGAGCCGGACGGAATCGCAGTGGTGGATATCGGCCCGGCACTGCCCGCCCCCGCCGCTCCTGAGGCGGACCCGCAAGCCGATGATCCGGCTCCATCTGAGGAGGAAGCGACAACGCCTGCCGCTGCCGCCAAGCAGGACAGCACGACAAAGGCGCAGGACAGAGTTCAGGATACCGGTCAGGACACGGGCCAGGACACCGGTCAGGACGCAGTCCAGGAGACTGGACGGAAACCGGGCAAGCCCGCGGCAGAGGCCCCGGCGCGGGCCGGGCTGACCCTGACCGCCGCGACAGAGGTCGCCTTGGCCGAAGGCGAAGACCCGACCTCCGACAGCGACAGCGACACGCAGGACGACGGGCCTGCCCTCGGGTTCAGCAGCCGTCGGCGCAAAACCGCAAAAGCCCCGGCCGCTGCGGTCAAGGCAGCCGTCGATAGAGCGGCCGATACCAAAACCCCGGCGCTGGCCGGAGCAAGTCGCTCCACGCCGCAGCCCGCAGCGGATGTGGAGCTGACGGCAGCCAAACCGTCCCCGGCAAAGGCCCCCGCTGCCCGCCAGAAAACGGCAGCCGCAGCGTTGAAGGCCCAGGAGAAGAACCTCGCCTCCGAATTGGCGGCCGCAGCGCTCTCGCAAACCTCTGCCCCTGGGCTGGGCACCGCCGCAGTTTCTCCAGCAAAGGGCGCGAACTGGCCGCGAAGGCTCCCCTCGGGGGCAGGCCTGGCAGCTGCCGCAACCGGGATGCTGCGCAGGCTCGGCAAGAACCAGGCTGCCGAGAAGCCGGAAAAACCCCGCAGCAACATGGGGTTGATTCTGACTGCCCTGCTGCTGATCTTCATGCTGGCCGTGGCCGCATTTGCCTACCTCAGTGGCAGCGGCCCCTTTGCGCGGTTCACAGAGAGAGACCCTGCCGAAGACAGCGCCGTGACGACGCCTGGCGCACCGGACACCGCGGATCCTTCCGGCGCCCCGCAGACCGACAGCACAGAGATCGCACCGCAGGAACCGGCCCCCGAAACGGGCGAGGCCATCGGCCCTGCCTTGCCGCCGCAGCCCCTGGTCTCGACCGAACCGAACGAGCGGCCCATCGCCCCGCAGGTCAGCGCCCTGCCCGGCCAGCCTGACCCGGGCGTGGTCTTCCTGTCCGAGGATCCGACCGCCGCCGGAACAGGCCAACCGGGCATCTTGGAAGACGAGGATCTGGCCCTGCTTGATCCCGATATGCTGCTGCCGCCAGGAAGCCCGGATGACATCCTGTTTGACGACGGCCCCGAGCAGGCCGAGCAAGACGCCCTGGCCATGGCCGCGCAATATGCCGCCACCGGCATCTGGCAGATGGTTCCAGAGATCTCCGAGGTGCCTGCGATCGTGGATCTCGACAATATCTACGTGGCCTCCATCGATCACACCGACCTGTCCCAGGACGCCGTTGCCCTTCCGGCGCAACCGACAGCAGAGCAGGATGAGGCGCCGGATGTTGTCAGCTCACCCGCCGCTGCCGGAAGCAGTATCGCGCTGAACCCCCGGGGTCTGGTCGAAGCCACGCCCGAAGGCACGGTTAACCCGGATGGGGTGATGGTCTACCTTGGCCGCCCGCCGGTGGTGCCGCCCCCCACCCCGCCACGCGCCGATCCTGATGCGCTGGCCGCACAAGAGGCCGAAGCCGCAGAAGCCGCCCGGCTTGCCGCCCTGTCGCGGCTTCGCCCAAGAGCCCGGCCGACGGATCTGGCAGAACAGGTGGAGCGCAGCCAGCTGGGTGGGCGCAGCCGCGCCGAACTGGCGGGCCTGCGCCCGCGCGCACGTCCCCAGACGCTCAAGACCGAAGAAGAGGAAAACCAACCCGCGACCGAACAGGCCGTGGCAACCTCCGTTTCTCCGCGCACGCGTCCGGCCAATTTCGCCAATATCGTGGATCGGGCCAGACGCAGCACGCCCGAAACCGCGACCGCCGCCGCCGTTCCCGCTGCGGCAAGCGTGGCACCGCGCCTCCCCAGCTCTGCCTCGGTGGCGCGCCAGGCCACGATCACCAACGCGATCAATCTTCGGCACCTGAACCTGATCGGTGTCTACGGCACCGCCGCCAACCGCCGTGCCCTGGTGCGCCTGCCCAGCGGGCGCTATCGCAAGGTCCAGGTCGGCGACCGCCTGGATGGCGGCCAGGTCATCGCCATCGGCGAAACCCAGCTTCAATATCAAAAGAGCGGTCGCAACCAGACGCTGAAAATGCCTGAGTGACCCCCTGGCGCTGGCACCGACCTGATCGGCGCCGTTGGCCCTATTTCCTCTCCCCCAGATTACCTCTTCCGACCCTATGCCCGCAGCATGCAGGGCTTGCAGCACGGATCTTCTTATTAAACAGGCATTCTCCAATGCTGCGGCTGTCAATTCACTTGACCCGGGGACGACCAAGACTGGCCTGTTCCGTGATTGCCCCGATATCATCCTCTACAAAACAAGATAGCTAAACATTCCCGACCAAACTACTCAACTATTTGAAATCAAACGTTTTTCTTGACGACCCTGAGGGCACGGGCTATCAAGGGTCCAAGATCTGCAGCACGCCAGAATCACAGGCAGCACGCAGCCAGCTACTCCAGCAAGGACGCCTCAGCGGCTCCCAGCCAGACAGCCAGCACCGCCAGCCACCCACATTCGAGCCAGCCACTCTTCTGCAAGATCCCGCCAGCGCAGCCTGCCAGCCCGATATTGCCAGCCTTCAGCACGCATTCGCCCGCCAGCTTTGTGCCAGCACAGCCTGCCAGCCCGACGCAAGCCACTTGTCAGAACGCCGATCCATGACGGGATCCGGTCGTCACAGCACGCCAGCCATCGCGCCAGCTCCATGCTGTCTTCTTCTGGGTCCCGCGTGCATGGCCTGATTGCCAAGTAACCGGGAGGAGGCCGGGCCACGCCCTCTCCGGTGCCACTGAGTTTCCGCAGATCCCCGCAGGATCAGCCCCCTGCCCGGAAAGCCCTGCTCCCGGCCTGCAGGCTACTGGAAGCGCAATCGACTGACCGCCTTGACCCAAGCGCCCGCGCCACCGGCAAACCACCGACACGAGGAAAAGCGGCGCAGGTCAGACACCCGCGCCGCCAAATGTTTGTCCCGAAAAACGGCTCTGCTGACGGTTATTCCACTTCGCCCGTCGGACGTGGAGTACTGGCGGTTTCCGCAGGCAGGACGGGATAGGTGATTTCCGGCAGATCCCCGGTCAGCGACCCCAGGAAGGCCACGATCTTGTCGGCCTCTGCATCACTCAACTCCTCGCCCAGCTGACTTTCACCCATGATCTGCACCGCGACCTTCAGATCCCAGACCTTGCCCGAATGGAAATAGGGCGCCGTCTGATCGATATTGCGCAGCGGCGAGGCGCGGAACACATATTCATCATCCACGGTATCGGTCACCGCAAAGCGGCCCTTGTCGCCTTCGGGCAGGATATCCGCGCCCGGCTTTTCGATCAGGCCAAAGGGATAGTAATTGTGCCCGCCCACGTTGACGCCGTTGTGGCAGGAGGAGCAACCCTTGTCCATGAACAGCTCGAGCCCGGCCAGCTGATCGGCATTGAGCGCATTGTCATCGCCATTGAGCCAGGCATCAAAGGGTGCCGGTGTGATCAGCGTCGCCTCAAAGGCCTCGATCGCCTTGGCGAAATTGTCAAAGGTGACCGGCTCCTCTTCCTCCGGGAAGGAGGATTTGAACCAGCTTACATATTGCGGCATGGAGTTCAGCGTCGCGATCACGTTGTCTGGCGTATTGGCCATCTCGACACTGGCCTGCACCGGCCCCTTGGCCTGCGCCGCCAGGTCGGGCGCGCGCCCATCCCAGAACTGCGCCTCATTGAACACCGCATTCAGCGCCGTCGGCGAGTTGCGCGGCCCCTTTTGCCAGCCATGGCCGATCGAGGTCGGCATATTGTCATCGCCCCCCGTCGCCAGATTGTGGCAGGAATTACACGAAAACACACCAGAGGCGGACATGCGCGGATCAAAGAACAGCGCCTTGCCGAGATCGATCTTCTCTGGCGTCACCGGGTTGTTGTCCAAGGCGGGAATGGTGGACGGCAAGGGTTTGAACTCATCCAATGCATTTTCACGCAAATCCGAGGCAATCGCCGCCTGACCAAGTAACACACCAACGGAAGTAGAAATGAACAGTCTTGCTAGTTTCATACTGGCCTCCCAGCCGAAATGGGATCTTGAGCCGCGCGCCCCCTACGGCCCCTTGATAGGGAAGAGTCCAAATGGCGGTCTTTGATCTAGAACAATTCTAAAACACGATCCAAAAAATATTCCGATCCCGGAATGCGTTTCCAGGCCCGCATGGCCGAACACCTTGTCGGCCGGGGGCGGGACCTCGCCCATAAAACGTGACCTCACGCAAAAAAGGGCCGCCCCTGCGGGCAGCCCCTGTGGTTTCGACTATTGGCCCTTTCAGGCGCTGGTCAGCATGCCCTTGGCAGAGGCCAGTTCACGCATCTTGTGCTGCAGCTTTTCGAATGCACGCACTTCGATCTGGCGGATACGTTCGCGGCTGACGTCATATTGCGTGCTCAGCTCTTCCAGCGTTACCGCCTTGTCGGCCAGACGGCGCTGGGTCAGGATGTCCTTTTCCCGGTCATTCAGAACCTCAAGCGCCTGTGCCAGCAGTTCGCGCCGGGCTTCCAGCTCGTCACGGGCCTCGTAGTCGCCAGCCTGGTCGGCGTCCTCGTCCTCCAGCCAGTCCTGCCACTGCATGGTGCCTTCGCCCTCGCTGCCGACCGTGGCATTGAGCGAGGCATCCCCGCCGGACATGCGCCGGTTCATCGAGATCACCTCATCCTCGGTCACGCCAAGATCGGTTGCGATCTTCTTGACGTTGTCGGGATGCAGGTCGCCCTCTTCCAGGGCGCCGATCTTGGCCTTGGCCTTGCGCAGGTTGAAGAAGAGTTTCTTCTGCCCCGAGGTGGTGCCCAGTTTCACCAGGCTCCACGAGCGCAGGATGTATTCCTGGATCGAGGCGCGGATCCACCACATGGCGTAAGTCGCCAGGCGAAAGCCTTTTTCCGGGTCAAACCGTTTCACCGCCTGCATCAGGCCCACGTTGGCTTCGGAAATCACCTCGGCCTGGGGCAGGCCGTAGCCGCGGTAGCCCATGGCGATTTTGGCCGCCAGACGCAGGTGAGAGGTGACCATCTTATGCGCCGCCTCGGTATCCTGTTCCTCGACCCAGCGTTTGGCCAGCATGTATTCCTCTTCCGGCTCCAAGAGCGGAAACTTACGGATTTCCTGCATGTAGCGGTTCAGGCCACCTTCCGGAGTCGGTGCAGGCAGGTTCGCGTAATTCGCCATTCGGTCTGTCCCTCCCAATGTTTAAGGACTTAACATCAGCGTCATTGTGGATCGAATATGGGAAGGGTTTCTGCCCTTTTCAACCCCCGCCGATAACCCCACCTTATTCCAAAGGGGAAATGACCGTCTGTAACCTTGATCACAGGGCGCACAAAAGCCGCCGGATCAGGCGCGCGGGCTGCGCAGCGCCTCCAGCAGTTCCTGCATGTCCTGCGGCAGGGGCGCCTCAAACCGCATGTCCTCGCCGCTGACCGGGTGGACAAAACCCAGGACCGCCGCATGCAGCGCCTGGCGCGGAAAGGCCTGCACCGCTGCGATGGCTGCCTCGCTCAGGGCCTTCAAGGGCAGCTTGCGCTTGCCGCCGTAGGTCGGATCGCCGATCAGCCCATGGCCTGCATGGGCCATATGCACCCGGATCTGATGGGTGCGCCCGGTTTCCAGCCAGCATTCGATCAGGGCCGCCACCGGCGGCGCACCGAAGGGTTCGACAATACGCGCCCGCGTCACCGCGTGGCGCCCGCCATGGAACAGGACCGCTTGGCGCTGACGGTCGGTCTTGTGACGCGCCAGCTGCGTGGTCAGCTTCAGGATATTGCCCGGCTCGAAACTGGCACCCTTCACCCCGCGCAGACGCGGATCGTTGGCATCCGGCACCCCGTAGCAAACCGCACGGTAATAGCGTTCCACCGTGTGGCGTTCGAACTGCGCCGCCAGCCCCTGATGGGCGGCGTCGGATTTGGCCACCACCAGAAGACCCGAGGTTTCCTTGTCGATCCGGTGCACGATACCGGGGCGCTTCACCCCGCCCACGCCCGAAAGGTTCTCACCGCAGTGATGCATCAGCGCATTGACCAGCGTCCCCGAGGGCGTGCCCGGCGCCGGGTGCACCACCATGCCCGCCGGTTTATTGATGACGATCAGGTCGTCATCCTCATAGATCACCTCCAGCGGGATTTCCTCGGGTCCGATATGGCTGTCGCTGGCTTCCTCGACCGTGACGGCAATCACCGCGCCTTCCTCCACCCGCGCCTTAGGATCGCGTGTCACCACGCCATCCACGGTCAGGGCCCCTTCGTCGATCAGCCGCGCCAGCCGGGTGCGCGACAGGGTCGCCTCCTCTGGCACATCGCGCGAAACCGCTTTATCAAGGCGCTTAGGCGGGTTTTCCGCGATGACGAACTCTATCCGGCGGCGCTCCATGACAGATCCTTCCCAGCCCGAATTGCAAGACGAGCCGCCGCAGCTGAAGTTCCTGCGTCGACTGGTCACCACGCTGACCGTGGTGATGATTGGCGGGCTTGTAGTGGTTATCGCCCTGCTTGTCATCCGCTTGTCTGCCGACCCCGTCATTCCCGGCCTGCCCGAGCATATCGCCCTGCCCGAGGGCGCCGAACCTCAGGCGGTGACCTTTGGCGATGGCTGGGTCGCGCTGGTCACCACGGACAACCGCATCTTGGTTTTTGATGCGAAAAGCGGCGCCCTGCGCCAGAGCCTAACGCTCGACTGACCCTGTCGCCACCGTGCGACCGGCAACAGGATCATAAAGACCGCCCCCCAGATTTTCATGCCCCCATTGCATGATCTGCAGCAGGACCGGCTCCAGCGCCCGCCCCCACTCCGTCAGGACATAACGGTGGCGCAGTGGGCGCTCCTGATAGGCCTCCTTGGTGACCAGGCCCCAGTCCACCAGGCGTTTCAGCCGCTGTGACAGTTGTTTGCTCGGCATCCGCTCCGCACTGGTCTGCAGTTCCTGAAAGGTATGTTTGCCGTGCCACATCAGATCCCGCACGATCAGCAACGTCCAGCGATCGCCCAAAATCTCCATCGTGCGCGCGATCGAGCAGCGCGACCTGAAGTCATATGTGTCTGATAGACTGCCTGCCGACATCCAAAATCTCCTTGCGCCCCACATAGTGACTTTCGTTTTGAAATTCACTAGCCAATAGTCACTTTCGATTCGAAAGTCATTATCAGGAGTATGATCATGCGCGCCATCGGCAACACCCCCCTTATCAAGCTCAATCACCTCACCACGCCCGATTGCGCCGAAGTCTATGTGAAATGGGAGGGCGCCAACCCCACCGGCAGCATGAAGGACCGCATGGCGCTGTCGATGATCGAAGGGGCCGAGCAACGGGGGGACCTACGCCCGGGGGGCCGCGTGGTGGAATATACCGGCGGCAGCACCGGCAGCTCGCTCGCCATGGTCTGTGCCACCCGCGGGTACAGGGCGCATTTTGTCTCCTCCAACGGATTTTCCGAAGAAAAGCTGCAAACCATGCGGGCCTTTGGCGCTGAGGTCGAGATCATCCACGCCAAGGATGGCATCCTGACGGCCGATGTCATTGACCGCATGATTGCCCGCGCCAGGAAGCTGGCGGGCGAAGAAGGCACCTTCTGGCCCGATCAGGTCAACAACCTCGACAACAAGCGCGGCTATTACGCCATGGCGCGCGAAATCCTCTCGCAGCTCGATGGTCCGGTGGACGAATTCGTCATGGCTGCGGGCGGCGGTGGCTGCATCTCGGGCAATGCGGAGGTCCTGAAAGACGCCGATCCGAATACGCGAATCATCGCGATAGAGCCGGACCAGGTGCGCAATGTCTCGGGCGGTGACACCTCCGGCACCCACAGGCTGGAAGGGATCGGCCTGTCCTTTGTGCCCAGTATCATGCGCCGGGACCTGATCGATGAGGTGATCCCGGTGACCGACGCTGAAGCCTATCACGGCGCCCGCCAACTGGCCGAAAAAGAAGGGCTGATCGGCGGTGTCACCTCGGGCGCCAATATCCACGCGGCGCTGAAGCGCGCCCGCGCCCTTGGTCCCGGCAAACGCCTTGTCACCGTGGTGATCGACACCGGCCTGCGCTACCTGAACGGCGATCTCTATCGCCAGGACGGCCCAATCGCCTGAACTGGTGGGGCATTTTCACGGAGTTAGGAGAGATGGTACCGCCTCCCTGGCTTGAACAGGGGACCTCTGGATCCACAATCCAGCGCTCTAACCAACTGAGCTAAGGCGGCACTGGGGGGCGATTTAGCCTGTCCGATACCCGAGCGCAAGGGGGTTAAAGCACACATTTCCAGCTTTGTTCGATCAAATCCTGCCCGAAGGAATGCACGGGCTTGCTGTCGGCCAGTTCCCAACCGAAAGCCGCGTATAGGGCACAGGCCGCCTCGTGGCTTTCATGGGTCCAAAGAGTCATGTCGGTGTAGCCGCAGTCACGCGCGAACTGCATGCAGGTCTGCAGCAGGCGCTTGCCCAGCCCCTTGCCGCGCGCCTCGGGCGTCAGCAGGAACAGGCGCAGCTTGGCGGTGGTGTCACTCACGCGCACGCAGAAGATCGATCCCAGCCGCTGGCCGTCCTCCTCGGCGATCCAGCCGCGCTCGCAGGTCGGATCATGCGCGGCGCAGAACTCCGCCAGGATCTCTGCCACCAGCGGGCCAAAGGTATCGTCAAAGCCTTCATCCTGCGCGTATAGCGTCTGGTGGCGCTCCACCAGCCACGCACTGTCTTCAGGTTCGAATCGGCGCAAAATCACTTCGGTCATGACCCACCTCACCACGAAGCGCGCTTGCCTTTCAACAGGCAGCGGGCTAGCAGGGATCCCCAGACAGGACTGGCGTCAATAGACCGCACGAAGGAGGCTGAGATGGGTATCAACAGCGAACGCGATATCGAGGCGAACATGCAGATCGGCCCGACCGACCAGGGCATGGTGCGCATCTATATCGAGGCCGATGGCGTCGAGATCCCGATGGATTTCGAACCCGAAGAGGCCGAGGAAATCGCCGACGAGATCCGCGCCGCCGCCCAGGCCGCCCGCAGCGTCGCTGGCTAAGCACGCCCGCACCGCGTCAGCGGTGCCACGCCCAAGGCCGCCAGGGGCGCCCGGCCCTGCCGGGGGCCGCGCGGGCGCGGGAGTGCCCCCGCCCTAGTCTTCGCCCTCCTCGGATCCGGCCAGAATACCCTCTTGGCCAAAGCGCGGATCCCGCAGGGACTGAAGCCGCCGCGCCGCATCCATCGCCAGCTTGTGGGTCGTCTTCTTGCGCCTCGCTGCCGCCAGCTTCTCTTCCGGCCCCATGCGCACGATTTCGCCGTAGTAGGCATCGGCAATGATCAGCCCGGTTTCATCGGGCAGGATCTCCACCGGGAACTCCGTATCCACCGCCCAGAAATAGCGGTCGCACCAGTCCAGGTATCCCTGCCATTTGCTGTCGGACTGGAAATCGGCGCGGCTGGATTTACACTCCACCACCCAGATCTCTCCCTTCGGCCCCAGCGCCATCAGATCGACACGCAAGCCCCGCGTGGGCACGAATTCCTCGACCGAGACGAACCCCAGCGAGCGCAAATACCGCGCCACGCCGCGGGCCAGCCTTTGCCCCGCCTGAAACCCTGCCAAGTCGTGATCCTCTGCCATGGCACCAGATGTGAACAATTCAGGAACAAAATGCAAGTCTGCCTGCCCCCGAAAAACTCTAGCCAGTTGCCCCTTGCTCCGGCCCGCGGGGCACACTACCTAAGGGATTGGCGGGTTCTGCCCTTCTCGTGACAGGTAGCATTCCAGTGGCCTTAAGCAATTCCGAGGGAGCTGGCTCTGTTCGGATCCTGGTCCGTTTACCTGGCGCCCACCTGTACATACAGGTCCTCGGGAATCAAAACCGCACGGTTGCCTGGTGGTCCCGCCACTTTTCCAATAAACGCATGGTTCGCGTTAGAACCCACGAAGAGTGAACTTCTGGCACCCGTCCACTCAAAAGCAACCGATTTGGTGCACGTATGCATCACACGCTGTTTTCCATCGGACAAGGATCGTCTACTAGACCTTCCCAATTCTATCATTGGCTTATGAACACTGGCCTGTAGCAACACGACGAGAGGCTCACATGAAAGAACTTTTCACCATCGGGTACGAAGGTTCAACGGTGGATGATCTGATTGCCACGTTGCTTGCCTTAAAAATCGAGGTTCTGGCCGACGTAAGGGAACTACCGTTGTCCAGAAAGAAGGGACTGTCAAAAAACAAACTGGCGGAGCGACTCGCCGAGGTGGGGATTTCCTATTGCCACTTTCGGGAGCTGGGTGACCCAAAAGAGGGGCGAGACGCAGCAAAGTCAGGAAACTACGCCGAGTTTGAACGAGTTTTCCTAAACCATATCAGCACCGAAACCGCGCAAACCGCGCTCCAAAAACTACTAAAGGTTGCAGGTCAGCGAAAAACTTGCATGATGTGTTTTGAGCGCTGTGCAACACATTGCCACCGTTCTTACATTGCAGACTTAGCAGCTAAGGAAGACTTTTTGGTTTTCAACTTGGCCGCAGATAGGCCTGAGCAGTACTTGAAAGATGGCATTCAAATCCCGCGTTACAATCCTCGTCAAAGCCTCACCGCAGCCGAGTAAAAAGCACTCCGAAACAGTTTGCTGTGCTGGCCTGCAAGATGATGGCTCTTGGAAGCGATTGTTCCCAATCCGGTTTCGTAGACTTTCTGGCGAGAAGTCTTTTTCGCGCTGGGACATTGTGCAATTCGAGTACACTAAGCCCCGTGATGACAACAGGCCAGAGAGTTGCCGAGTGCATGAAGAAAGCATCCAGATTGATGGAAAAATCAATAAATCCGAAGAAAAGTCCAGCTTAGGGTCAGGATGCATTGATTTTCCGAGCGCTGCGTGATTCACGGATCCGAAAACGGAGCGGTGACATGAGCAAT
>NZ_JARCJL010000034.1:0-34039 GCF_028890025.1 Phaeobacter sp. PT47_59 | reverse complement strand
GTGGAAGAGGTGAGGTTCTCGATCTCGGCCTCGGCATTGATGGTGCCGGTGAGGGTGACGTTATAGGTGGTCTCGTCGCTGCCGTCCTGGGCATCATTGGTGGTGAAGCTGAAGGCGAGGGAGAAACTGTCGCCATTGGTGGCGGAGGCGGGGGTGAAGGTGATGCTGATGGCGCCGGCCTCCGAGCCGCCCGCGGCGACGGTTCCGGTGGTGATGGCGGTTGCGCCGAAGCTTGCGTTGGTGGTGGCGCCCTGGGTCAGGGCCGAGAGGGTGAGCGGCCCGGTGCCGCTGTTTGCGACGGTATAGGTGACGGTGGTTGCGGTGCCGCTGGCGATGGCGCCCGCGATACTGTCTGTGCCGCCATCCGCGACGGTATTGGTGGTGGAAGAGGTGAGGTTCTCGATCTCGGCCTCGGGCACTGCGGCGGCAATGGAGCCTGAGCTGGCAGACTGTGTGTAGGTGAAAGAGGGGAAGGCCACCCCGCCATGGGTGCCGGAAATCAAGCAGCCAGTGGTGCAGTCAATGTTCGAGATCGTTGCGAAGCTGGCATCGAGGGTGCCTTGCGGCGTACCGTTATTGACCGTGAAAACCAGGTCTCTTGCGTCTGCCCCTGCGGCCTCATCAAAAATTTGAAACTCGGTGAAGCCCGGAGGAAATGCGCGGATCGCTATGAAGTCGGCGTCGTTGATGTCGGCGGCTGAGCTTTCCCTGGTGCAGAGGTCGTCGGTGAGATTCAAATTGACTGGATCTGTTGGGACATTGTTGACGGGGCAATCCGTGAAGGCCGCCCGTGCCTGTCCCGACGACAGCAAGACAATGAAAAGACCCGCAAGCGCCAGCATCGAGAGCAGCTGAAGCACCGCATCTGGCCATGTCACTCGGGCGCTTTGGGTCAGGGTCGGAAAGCGGCGGCACTTGACACTCATTCTATGGTCCTAAACTGGGCAATACGATGCGGGCATCCGGCAGGATGTGGCATCTAGAATCAACTTAAGGTAGCTTTGAAAATTGTCAGTCGCGATTAAAGTGTTAAGTGGTCGCGAAGGCAAGAAAATACTTTTTCGCAGGAGAAGGAGATTTGAAGTACCTCTCAGGTTGAATGGTGTCGCTGCTGGGTAATGGGGGTGTCCAGATCTTCCCGCTCCGCTTATTGGGTCTTCACGTCTTCATCCAGATCGGCTTGTGCCTGTCGGTACCCGCAGGATCTGTGAATCTAGTGGTGTGCGTTTAGATTGTTTTCTGGGCGCGATCCATCCTTGCGGCAAAGGCGACCGTCGCGCCAAGAAAGACGGTTCCTGAACGATGCAAACGTGGAGGCGCCAAGAGGTAATCGCTCATCAATTCAATGCTTTGACTCTCTGACACGTCAAATGTTCTTGTGGCTTTGTGTGGTGACTTGCAGGATTATTCCCGGTCGCAACTGCAGTGAGTCCGGGAAGGTGCGGTGGTTGGCTTGTCATTTGAATGTGCTAAGGTTGTAATACATATAGGGTTTTGATGTGGCGCGTGTTTAAAGGGTTTACCGCAGAGGTGTTGGCTGTTCCGGCGTGGTGGCTGAGGTTTTTGTTGCGTGGAGAGATCTGTCGGAAGAAAAATGCATTGATTTATTTCTGCGAGTAATGCGAAAGTCACCCTTAGATTGAATTTCTTTGGTGGCGCGTGTCTTTTGGGGCGTGCCGGAAGGTAAATTGAGTGCGCCAATCGTATTGGCGTTTCAAGGCATTGGGGGGACTCATGGCTGAGCCGTTTCTCGCGGAAATCCGCATAGTGGGATTTAACTTTGCCCCAAGAGGCTGGGCCTTCTGTGATGGTCAGTTTCTTCCGATCAACCAGAACCAATCGCTGTATTCACTGCTGGGGACGACCTATGGCGGTGACGGGCGGACCTCCTTTGCCTTGCCGGACCTGAGAGGCCGAACGCCGCTTCATGTTGGCAATGGCCACAGTCTTGGAACGAGGAGCGGCGCGGAAACCATGACCCTGACGACGGCGCAGATCCCGAGCCATGACCACGTGGCGAAAGCCTCGTCGCTTCCCGGAAATGCGCGCGAGCCAAGCGGTGCCCTGCTTGCCGCTGAGGTCGCGCCGGATGCGGCCTATGCGACGGTCGGAGCCGGGACAAGTCGGACCCTTCGGGCGGGTACGGTCACCAACGTGGGAGGCGGGCAGGCGCACGACAATATGCAGCCTTTCATGGCGATCAATTTCTGCATTGCCCTTCAGGGGCTTTTCCCCTCGCGTTCTTAACCCTGGAAAGGACATTGGATGTCGGAACCCTTTGTAGGCGAAATTCGTATGTTTGCGGGGAATTTCGCGCCGCGAGGTTGGGCCTTCTGTGATGGCCAGTTGCTTGCGATTTCGCAAAACGATGCGCTGTTCTCGCTTTTTGGCACGGTCTATGGCGGCGATGGCAGGACGACTTTTGCGTTGCCGGATATGCGGGGACGTCTGCCTGTTCACGCGGGCAGCGGGCCCGGGCTCAGCCCGCGGCGGCTGGGGGCAAAGTCAGGCAGCGAGAACGTGACGCTGACAGTCAATCAATTGCCGAGCCATTCGCATGAGTTCCATGCCAGTACCGCGGTTGCCACCTTGGAAAATCCGCAGAACCACCTGGTTGCCGAGGGGGTGGGTGTCAACTTTTATGAGGCCGACAATCAGAACACCAACATGGCTTCGGCCATGACCGGCAACACGGGTGGCTCCAGGTCGCACACCAATCTGATGCCATTCCTGTGCGTGAATTTCATCGTTGCACTTTTCGGCATCTTCCCGAGCCGGACGTAGGAGGCGCATATGTCAGAACCCTTTATCGCTGAGATCCGGATCTTTGCCGGGACTTTCGCGCCGCGCGGCTGGGCCTTCTGTAATGGGCAGGTGCTGCCGATTGCGCAGAACACGGCCTTGTTTTCGCTGATTGGAACCATCTATGGCGGCGATGGGCGCTCCACCACGGCGCTGCCCAACCTGCAGGGGCGTGCTCCGATGCATCCCGGACGCGGGCCGGGGCTGACATTGCGGAGCCTGGGGCAGCAGGGGGGAGTTGAGAATGTCACCCTGTCAGAGGCGCAGATGCCCTCCCATAATCACGGCGTGCGTGCCTATTCGGGCAATGGCGGGACCAATATCCCTTCAGACACGACCTCGCTTGCCGGGACCGGTCGTGACACCCTGTACCAGACCGACACCGCGACATCGCTGGTGGACCTTGCGCCGGAGACGATCGGCTCCACCGGCGGCAACCAATCCCATTTCAACATGCAGCCTTTTCTGGCGTTGAATTTCATCATCGCGCTTGTCGGGCTGTATCCGTCGCGCAGCTAACCGTGGCTCCCCGTGCCAGCAATGCTGTCGCCGCTGGGGGAACCGGCAAGACCTGGGTCTAGACACGCCTATTGGAAGGACATTTCGACATGTCAGATGAAGACGCCATTCCAGAAGACTACGCCGGCAGCGACCGGACCGAGCCGAACTACTTCCGGATCTTTTTCGGGGCAATCACACCTGCTGGTAGCCTTGCCTGCAAGGATCAAATCGATGAAAACGGCCCGTTTCCCCCTGAATTCACCACCCTGCCCACGCTTCAGTTTCAGCCGAGCCTGCTCAAGGCCGCTGTCACGCAGGATGGCTATGTGGCACTGATTGCCGCCGCCAGCGGCGATGACGGACACCTGATTTACCTGCACGAAGACAATGCCGCGCGTGCCTCCAACAGGTTTGCCCCGCCGGTGGACCTGGGTAAGCCGGCTGGCGTTCCAAGCTATCTGGACACGCTTTTGATCAATGGTATCACCAATCGGCAGAATGTGTTCGTCATCAGCGGCGCGCCGGACAATGCGATCTGGTGGAAGTTCCAGAACCCCAATACCATCTCCGAAGAGACCATCACGGTTGTCCCCCCTGGTACAGACACGCCGGTTGAGGTGACAGCGGCGGTGGAAAACCCGCCAAGCCAGCCCTGGTCGGAGTGGCATCAACTGTCCGGAGCGCTGTGCAGCCTGACGGGAACCCAGAATGCGGATGGGCGCATCATTCTGGTGGGGCTCAACAGCTCCAACGTTCCCTACATGAATATGCAGACTTCGGATCAGCCGCTGCTGCCGGAACACTGGGCAGGCTGGCAGGATCTCTCGGGCGGCTTGAGCGGCTTTGAGCAGGTGGTCTGCGGTGTCGGGATGAATGCGCTGGTGCATGTCTTTGCGCGCATTGGCAGCAAGATCTACATGAAGGTGCAAGAGCAGGTCAGCTCCGAGATATTCACGGACTGGGCCTTGTTCGCCTCCTTCCCCGACACCGTGCAGACCATGGCGCTGTCTGTTGCCTCCAATGACGGGTTGTATCTGGTTGCTCAGGTCGGGAGCGGCGCGGGCAGCCCGGTCTATGCCAGCTACCAGACTGTGGAGCCGGACGAGCAGTGGTCGGGTTTGCAGATCATCGCCCATGTCGCAGGCGATAGCGAGCTGGTGTTGCAATCCAACGCGGACATGAGTTTGAGCCTGTTTGCACGGGTTCGGGCGACAGGCGATGTCTCCTATCTGACGCAACAGACCCTGGTGCATTGGTCAGCCACTTGGGTGCCTCTGGGCAGTGATCTGGTTGCGATGGCCTTGACCCAGGATATCACCGTGAACCCGGCATGAATGAACAGGCGGCAATGCCTCCGGCCTTGGGGCCCGACGGGGCGGCAGAATGGCCGCAGCTCGGTCACGCGGCCGCCTTGGGGATTTCTTTCCGGGCGGTGCGACAGCAGGATCGCCCCTTCCTTGTGGATCTCTACCGGTCGACGCGCGAAGGCGAACTGGATCGCACCCCCTGGGTTGAGGCCCAGAAGCAAGCCTTCATTGCCATGCAATTCGATGCGCAGCACCGGCACTACCAAGAGCATTACCCAGCAGCCCTGTGGCTTGTCGTGCTGCAGCGGGACGCGGCAATCGGGCGGCTGTATCTGGAACGCTGGAGCAAAGAGCATCGCATCATCGATATCGCCTTGCTGCCCCAGCTGCGTGGATCGGGAATCGGAGGAGCGCTGCTGAGGGACCTGATGGCCGAGGCCGCCTCTGCCAAGAAATCGGTCAGCATCCACGTGGAGAAGGAAAACCCGGCCATGACTCTGTACCGGCGGCTTGGCTTCACCAAACAAGAGGACAAAGGCGTATACGACCTGCTGAGCTGGTCCGGCGCCTAGGCCCAGCACCCATCAAGAGCCGGGATCAGGTGAACACCGCTTCGTATTGGATCCCGGCATCCTTTTCGGCAACGGGCACAAGGAAAACCTCCTGTTCGCCGAAGTCGGGTTGGTAGATCGTGTGAATCGCCTGCTCCAGAACCGGTTCCTTCGGCCCCTGCCAGAGGGTGGAGAATGCGCCACCTTCGCGCGCGCCCTGGCCGATCGCCGTCACTTCGATCAAGGAGAGCTGCAGGTCAGGCGCGATGGAGCGTATCTGGAACGCCTTGTTGAGATGCTGCTCAAAATCGCAGACGGTCAGTGTATGCATCTGTTTCAAATCGATCTCCCAATGCTGGTGCCCTTTGGGTTTCGGTATGCAGCCGCAGGCATCCTATCAATACCTATAGGTTGTAAGGGCGTGCGGGCGTATTCGCAAAGGGATTTGGGAGAAAAGGCGCAGGGCAAGGGGGCCGAGGGATGCGCACCGCCTTGTCCTGCGCAAGGAATCACTCGGTGGGGCGCACCCGGGCGGCGCTCTTGTCGGCAAAGGCCGCGAGGCGGGCGCGGGCGGCGGGTTGGGTATTCACCACGCCTGCCACCACCGATTCCGCATAGGCCGCATCCAGGGCGGACATGTTCTGCATGTGGCTCACAGCCGAGCAGATGGCGAAATTCGACAAGGGCAGGTTCTCGGCGGCGCGGCGCGCCAGTTCCATCGCCTTGTCAAAGCTGGAGCCCTCGACGATATACTGCGCCAGTCCCAGGTCGCAGGCTTCCTGGCCCTGGTAGACGCGACCGGTCAGCATCATGTCGATCATGCGGGATTTGCCCACCAGATCGGTCACCCGGATGGTGGCGCCACCGCCGGTGAATAGTCCGCGCTGACCTTCGGGCAGGGCGAAATAGGTGGTCTGGTCCATCACCCGGATATGGGCTGAGCTGGCCAGTTCCAGCCCGCCGCCGACAACCGCTCCCTGCAGGGCCGCGATCACCGGAACGCCGCCGTATTCCATCTTGTTGAAGGCTTCGTGCCAACGCAGGCAGACATGCATGAAATCGGCAGGGCTGCGGTCTTCGTCGTGGTGCTCGATGAGATCAAGACCGGCGCAGAAGTGATCGCCGGCACCGGCAAGCACCACTGCCTTGACCCCGGCGCGGGGCGCCAGAGAGAAGAACTCCACCAGCTCTTCGATGGTGTCGATGTCCAGTGCGTTGCGCTTGGTGGGGCGGTTCAGGGTGACGATCCAGACGCCATCCTCCTGCGCCTCGATGGCAAGGTTTTGGTAGCGGGAGATATCGATTTCAACAGGCATGAGGTGTCCTTTCGGAAGAAGATGTGAGGACGATGCTGCACCGTCCTGAAGAGGGAGGTCAGAGCACTGCGGACAGCAGGCTGTCGGCGCCATTCACGATGCGGTCGCATTGGGCTTCGGTATCGTTCAGGATGTGATCTGCGTAGAACCGGGCGGTGGCGATCTTGGCCTCCATGAAGGCGGGGTCTTCGCCATTTGCCAGAGCGGCTTCGGCTGCCAGGAGGGCGCGCGCCAATTGCCAGCCCGACACCAGGTTGCCCGCCAGCATCAGGTAGGGCACCCCTGCGCCGAAGGCGGCAGAGGGATCCTCTTTTCCAATAGTCAGAAGATGTTGCACGGCGGTCTTGAAAGCCTCGCGCGCACGTTCCAGGCGCGGGGCGATACGTTGTGCGGCGGATGAACCCTGCGCCAGTTCCGCTTCGGTCTGGGCGATCATCTCGGCCAGGCGCAAGGCGGTTTCGCCGCCATCGCGCAGGGTCTTGCGGCCGACCAGATCGTTGGCCTGAATGGCGGTGGTGCCCTCGTAGATCGGCAGGATGCGGGCGTCGCGGTAATGCTGGGCGGCGCCGGTTTCCTCGATGAAGCCCATGCCGCCATGGACCTGCACCCCGGTGGAGGCGACATCGACGCTCATCTCGGTGCTGTAGCCCTTGACCAGCGGGGTCAGGAATTCCGAGATTGCCGCCGCACTGGCACGGTCTTCCGGCGTTGCGGAATGCTTGGCCAGATCCTGCCATCCCGCGGCAAAGGACGCCATGGCGCGCGTCCCTTCGGTGATGGAGCGCATGCGCATCAGCATCCGGCGCACATCTGGGTGATTGACAATCGCGACCGCCTCGCGGGAGGAGCCATCGACGGGGGCGCTTTGAACACGCTCGCGGGCATAGGACAGCGCCTTCTGATAGGCGCGTTCAGAGACGGCAACCCCTTGCAGACCAACGGCATAGCGGGCGGAGTTCATCATCTCGAACATATAGCGCAGACCGGCGTTTTCCTCGCCGATCAGATAGCCGGTGGCATCTTCAAAGCTCAGAACGGCGGTGGGGCTGGCCTTGATGCCGAGCTTGTGCTCGATGCTGACACAGCGCACCGCGTTGCGTTCGCCCAAAGAGCCATCGGCGCCCACCATATATTTCGGCACCAGGAACAGGCTGATCCCCTTCACCCCGGCAGGGGCATCCGGCGTGCGGGCCAGCACCAGGTGCACGGTGTTTTCCGACATGTCGTGCTCACCATAGGTGATGAAGATCTTGGTGCCGCTGATCGCGTAGCTGCCATCCGCCTGCCGCTCTGCCTTGCTGCGCAAGAGCGCCAGGTCGCTGCCCGCCTGCGGTTCGGTCAGGTTCATGGTGCCGGTCCAGGTGCCGGAGACCAGGTTTTCCAGGTAGGTGGCCTTTTGCTCGTCCGACGCTGCGGTCAGAAGCGCCTCAATGGCGCCATCGGTCAGCAAGGGGCAGAGCGCAAAGCTCATATTGGCCGCATTGAGCATCTCGGTTGCAGCAGCACCGACCGACCGTGGCAGGCCCTGGCCGCCGAACTCTTCCGGGTGGGGCAGGCTTTGCCAGCCCATGTCAACGAACTTGCCATAGGCCTCGGCAAAACCTTCCGGCAGGATCACCCGCCCATCCTCGTATCGCGATCCGGCGTGA
Source organism: Phaeobacter sp. PT47_59 (assembly GCF_028890025.1). Taxonomy (NCBI): domain Bacteria; kingdom Pseudomonadati; phylum Pseudomonadota; class Alphaproteobacteria; order Rhodobacterales; family Roseobacteraceae; genus Phaeobacter; species Phaeobacter sp. PT47_59. Next base: position 25,913 of record NZ_JARCJL010000034.1, on the reverse strand, counting down.
TCTCCGGGAACGTTGAGCGGCGCGATTTCCTCGGCGATGAAACGGGCAAGCTCGGTCAGGGCCGCATCGGCATCCTCCAATTCCACCGCCTCATAGGCGGGCAGGGCGCCGACCTCGGCCCATCCGGCCAGATGCTTGATATTGAAAACCATATCCTTGACGGGGGCATCGAATGTCATTGCGTGACCTTTCTGCTGCGGTTGCCTTTCCTGCCAGATAGACAAAGGTTGAAGGCCCGTCTATATCTCCAGCCGACGCAAAACTTGCAAAAAGTGACAAAATCCTTGCCGGATCAGCCAGAGCAGAGCGCGCCAATCCTGCCCACCGTTTCACGTGCCTTTCTTGAGGATTGGCTGTCTGCGCTTCGGGCGCATTGCACGGGGGACCAGTTGCAAGGGTTTCTCGAGCAGATCGGTCTCAACACTGCCGCTCAACCCCGTGGCCGCGTGACCCATGACCAGATTGTTCGCTTGTATCAACTGGTTGTAAGCGGAACCGGAGATGAGATGACGGGCCTGTGGAGCCGTCCAGTGCGCACCGGCGCGCTGAAGCTCCTATGCAGTTCGGTGCGCGGGGCGTCTTCGCTGTCGGCGGCGCTTTATCGGTTTACCTCCTTCTGGAATCTGGTTCTGGATGATTGCCAATTGTCCCTGGATGCCGGTGAGGACAGTCTCAAGATCGTCCTCAGACCCCAGGGGGTGGGGCTGCAGTATCGCTTTGGGCATGTGCTTCTGCTGAAGCTGGCCCATGGCATCGCCTCCTGGCTGGCCGGGCGTGAACTGCCGTTGCGCGAGGTGAGCTTTGTCTTTGATCGACCTGAATTCGCGGAAGATTACCCCATCCTGTTTCCCGCGCCAGTGCGGTTCAGCCAATCCGTGTCGTCGCTGACATTCGAAAGCAGGCTCGAGGGGTTGCCGGTGGCCCGCAGCGAGGCGGAGATGCAGGAGTTCCTGATCCGGGCGCCGCGGGATTGGATCTTCACCAGTTCGCGCGAACACGCCGTGATGCTGCGGGTGCGGGAGTTGCTGCTGTCGTCAGAGCGTCTGGGCTGCAAGCTGGAGGATGCGGCGCAGGCGCTGAACCTGACGCCGCGTACCCTGATCCGGCGTCTTGATGCCGAGAATACCTCGTTTCAGGATATCAAGGATGGCTTGCGGCGCGATATCGCCATTCGGGATCTGTCGGAGGCGGACAAGAGCATCGAAGCGATTTCCCAGGATGTCGGCTTTGCCTCGGCGGCCAATTTCCACCGTGCCTTCAAGCGTTGGACGGGGGCAACCCCCGGTGCATACCGGAGGTCGCGGGCGTAGGCCGCGTCAGGCCGCGGCCTGAGACTGTTGTGTCTGGGGCTCCGGGCTGGGCGGCTCCAGGGTGATGCCAAGGCTTTCGCACAGGGGCAGACGTTGCGCGGCAAAGGCATTGGCGCGCACCCGCAGAACCGCAAGGTTTTCCTCTGGCGTCTCCAGGATGCGTCCGTCCAAATGCAGGCGCTGGCCTTGGGGGGCCAGGATTTGCCAGGCCAGATCGGCCCATTCGTTCGGGGTGGACAGCCCTTCGCTGCGGGCCAGCAGGAACAGTTGTTCGAACCGGTCGAACTCAATCCCGCTGCCGGTGACGGGCGAGGCCAGGAAGCGGAGCGTTTCGCTATCCTCGGCCCGTTTGCACACAGCCAGGTTGAAGGCGCGACAGCGTTCGCTCCGTTCTGCCAGACCGTCCTGCTGCAGGCAGGGCGCTAGGTGACCGGTGCCGACGAGAATGGTCAGGGTGCGGGAGATGTCCGCCCATGTGCCAGTGCCAAAAACACCGCGATCGAGCAGGGCGCGCACGGTTTGGGGGCCGTCCTTCAGCGCGTTGAGGATCGGCTCATACTGTGTTTGCTCCAAAGGAATTTCACGGTTTCGACAGGTCAATTTAATGCTTCCGCCAGCATAGCGGCGGGTGAGTGCGAGCGGCGTTTCGAACCAGGCACCGATCGTGCCGCGTTCGCTATGGCGCAGCCTGCCCTTGGCAAAGATATCGGTGCGAAACTGTTCATTCAGGATTACGTCCCGCAGGGCTTGGCGCCGCATAGGATTGACCTCGGCCTGCAGCGCGGCAATTTGCTCCGGTGTGAACAGCAGATCTTCGACATGGTCCGACGGATCCGCCGAGGCCAGAAAGGACAGCTTTGCTTGCGACATGTCCCCGGCAAGGTCGGCGAAATGGAAGGGGGTCCAGTCCTTGTTGAGATACTCATGCGCCAGATAGTTCGGCGACATGGTTTTGACTTTGGCAAGCCATGCGGCCAACGACGGGTTCGAGTCAAAATATCCGGTGCCGATGCTCTGCAGTTCTGTCACATGCTCAATGGCGTCCTGGATCCGGGGGGGCAGCGGGCCTTCTCCCTGGGAGACACGATCTGCCAGAATGCGGCGCAAGGGCAGGGCTGCGGCCCAGCCGGGCATGGTGTTGTAGCTGACATAGACCAGGCCGCCTGGTTTCAGTCGCTTGGCCAGGAAGTCTAGGATATAGTTCTGATTTTTTCGTGAGACCCAGCTGTAGACACCGTGCAGGGCGATCACATCAAAGGATTCGGGCAGGCCGGACACGGTCGCGAAGTCCTCGAAGGAATTCTCGTAAAAATGCATGTTGGGGGACTGCGCCTGTTCCGCCAACTCGCGGGCGCCATGGATATGGGCCGGATTGAAGTCCATCGCATGGACTTCGATGTGGGGGTTGGCCGCTGCCAGCAGGTTGGCCGAAAACCCCTGACCGCATCCGAGTTCACAGTAGTTCAGCGTCGGCTGGTTGAGCCCGTGTTTCTGTCCTTGGGACGTTGCGCAAAAGGCAAGATGAGATGGAGCAAGCTCGCGGTAGAAATCGTGGGTGTAGTCGAGTTCGGCCACGTAGCCGGAAGTCCAATCGTTCATGAATTGCCCTGTAGGTTTGAGGTTGTCGTGTTGTCTCAGTCGGCAATTTTCATAAAATTGGTGACAATCGAGTTAACTCGGGACGGATGTCATTTGGGCGATTGTCAATGCCGTTTTGTCGTGGGTGTTTTGAAAGGGCCTATTTATCAGGGGTATGTGAGTAATTTCCCGTGTGCGCCTTTTTGATCGAACCGCAGGATCACGTCGAAGTGATGTTTGGGCTGCGCGGGGTTGCTGTTTTTGGGGCTGCAGGTTTAGGTGATCTGGTCGCCTGGCCGCAGATGGTTTGCTGTTGTGCCCTTTGGCGGGTTGAATGAGCCGCGCCTTTTTGGAGCGGGATGAAAGAAAAGAGGATCTCCAAATGCCCCTGACCCTGCAACAGATGATGGAAGACGCAAATGCCGTGGTGGAGCGGATTTCGGTCGACCAAGCACAGAAGCTGCGCGAGGAGGGAGCTTTGCTCCTGGACATTCGCGATGCGCCGGAGCTGTCCGCTAACGGGCGTGTCATGGGATCGCATCATATCCCCCGCGGCATGTTGGAATTTCGGGCCGACCCGGCCAGCCCCTTTCACGACGGTGAAATGAAAATGGACCGGGTGATCCTGCTGCATTGCGCCAGCGGTGGTCGTGCCGCCCTGGCCAGTAAGTTGCTGAAGGACATGGGCTATCAGGCGGTCTACAACACCGGCGGTCTGGCCGATTGGGCGGCTGCAGGCGCGGCCATCGAGGAACCGGTGGACCGCGGCATGTGACGGGCGCTGCAGGCCGCTGGATCTGCAAGTCCCGCTGGAGGTCCGGCGGATCCTGCAGGTCAGCCGTTGAAAAAGGCCCGCGCGGTGGCTTCGAAGGCGCGCGGGTTTTCGGCGTGAAGCCAATGTCCGGCATTCGGGATCTTGGCAAAGCGTGCGCCCGGAAAACGCGCCAGGATCTCTGGGCGATGCTCGGGGCGCACGTAGTCGGAATTGGCGCCGGACAGGAACAGGGCGACGCCGTCCCACTGGGCGTCAGTCTTCGGGAAGGACAGGATCTTCGGCATCTCACGGGCAAGGGTGTCGAGGTTCAACAGCCAGCGTTTCTCCTGCAGGTCAAGCGACTGCGTGAAGAAGCTCTGCAGCTGTGGGTCCACCCCGAGAGCCGCCAATTGCGCCTGGGCGTCGGATCGGCGCGTCACCTTGCTCAGGTCGACCTTACGCATGGCCTCGATGTATTGGATCTGGCTGTGGCCATAGCTGACCGGGGCGATGTCGGCCACCAGAAGGCGCCGCACCGCAGCCCCGTGTCGCAGCGCCAGCATCATCGCGGTCTTGCCGCCCATGGAATGGCCAAGCACATCCATCTGCCCGCCATGGGCCGCGATGACCTCGGCCAGGTCATCCGCCATTTCCGGATAGCTGTGGCTGTCCCCCCAGGGGCTGGTGCCGTGGTTGCGCATGTCCACCGCAATCACCTGGCGTTCGTCAGACAGGCGTTTTGCAATGACCCCCCAGTTGCGGGCAGAGCCATATAGCCCATGGGCAATCAGAAGGGGCGGCTTGTCGGTCGGGGCACCGTGCAGGATCGTATTCAGCATGGAACTAGGTGTTAAAGCGGCGCTGCGGAATTTGCCAGTCCCATTGAGATCCCATTGAGATGCAGGGGCGGAAAGGTTAGTCTGCGCCGCATGCGACGGCCCAAATCAGATCGGACTCCCTGACCGTGTCCCAGACGCTCATCGATGACATAGAAGAGATCCGCGCCCTCCTGGTCGAAAAGGAGCAGGCCTCGGGCGACCTGTTCACGGCACTGCGAAAGGCGCGCCGCCGCCTGCCGCGCAGGATCTTCGCGCAGGGGCAAAAGCTGGCTACGGCCCTGCCGCTGCTGCAGCATCCAAAGCTGCGGCTGACACTGGATGAAGAGGCCCTGAAAGGGGCCGCGCGCGAGGTGTCCGCCCATCTGAAAACCATCGACCTGGCAGAGCGGCGCAAGGATCGCCTGCTTGGCCTGCTGGGGAGCATGGCGTTCTCGTTATTGGTCGTTGTTGCGCTGTTTATCCTGGTCCTGCGCTGGCGCGGGTTCGTCTAGGCGCAGGCATCCTCAATCCTGCGCAGCTGATGGGGCAGGATTGGCAACGGCCTGCGCGGGGACTGCCCCCAGGGCTTCGCGGAACACAAGGGTCACCGTGGCAAAGCTCACGTAGAGCAGCAAGTACCAGGAGCCCATCTTGGCAAGGCTGACCCAATCCGTAACAGCCTGCCCGTGATAGAGCCAGGTTCGTGTCCCCGTGCCGATATTCTCGGCCAGCCACAGAAAGAAGCTGGACAGAAAGGCGGCCAGCGGCAACGGCATCCAGTAGCGGTTGTGCCCGATGGTAAACCAGATGCGCGTGCGCCAGAACAGGATGACGGTCGCCGCAAAGAGCCCGATCCGGATGTCGGGGATGAAATGGTGAGAGAAGAAATTGCCATAGATTGCCCCCGCCAGAACTAGGGTCAGCCAATACGGCGGGTAGGGGGTGAACCGCATGTCGAACAGCCGGATGACACGGGCCATATAGGAGCCGACCGACGCATACATGAAGCCGGAAAACAGCGGTACGTGCCATAGTTTGAAGATGCCGTCGCCCGGGTAGCTCCAACTGCCCATCTGGATCTTGAAGATTTCCATGGCCGTGCCGGTCAGGTGGAACAGGAAGATGACGCGCACTTCACGCCAGCTTTCCATGCCGCTCAGGAACAGCAGCACTTGCAGTGCAAGGGCATAAAGCAGAAGCGCGTCGTAGCGTGCCAGGGCCCAATCCGCTTGCCAGATGTGATCCGTGACCAGCATGCCAATTAGCAGCAAGGCTCCGAAAATGGCGGCCCAGGCCTGCTTGAGGCCGAACATGACGAACTCAGCCAGGGCAAAGGGCAAACGCGCCCTCATCGCATCGCCAAGGCGACGCTCCAGGCGGCGGGTACGATTGGAGGAACTGGGTAAACCGGACATGTAAAAGGTCTCAATAAAAACTGATATTCGGATCGGCCAAGGTGCCCGGCCGGGTCCTGATCCTGGCACTATCTGTCAGAAATGATGTCAGAAAAAGATGGGGCGTAAAGAAAAGGCCCAGCACGGAAACCGGCTGGGCCCTGAGATCTGGCTGAATGCGTGCCGATCAGAGGTTCGGATAGAGCGGGAAGCGAGCGCAGAGCGCTGCCACCTTGCCGCGCACGGCTTCCTCGACGGCGCCATTGCCGTCTTCACCATTGGCGGCCAGACCGTCGATCACCTCGACGATCAGATCGGCGATGTGGCGGAATTCCTCCTCGCCAAAGCCGCGGGTGGTGCCGGCCGGGGTGCCAAGGCGGATGCCCGAGGTCACCATCGGCTTTTCCGGGTCAAACGGGATGCCGTTCTTGTTGGTGGTGATATGGGCGCGGCCCAGAGACTTGTCCACGATATTGCCAGTGACGCCCTTGGGGCGCAGGTCCACCAGCATCACATGGGTGTCGGTGCCGCCGGTCACGATGTCCAGGCCGCCCTTGATCAGCTGATCGGCCAAGGCCACCGCATTGGCGCGGACTTGTTTCTGGTAGGTCTTGAACTCGGGGCGCAGCGCCTCGCCAAAGGCCACCGCCTTGGCCGCGATCACATGCATCAGCGGGCCGCCCTGGATACCGGGGAAGATGGCCGAGTTCACCTTCTTGGCGATATCGGCATCGTTGGTCAGGATCATGCCGCCGCGCGGGCCGCGCAGGGTCTTGTGGGTGGTGGTGGTCACCACATGGGCATGCGGGAAGGGCGAGGGGTGCTCACCCGCCGCAACCAGACCGGCGAAATGCGCCATGTCCACGTGCAGGTAGGCGCCAACCTTGTCGGCAATCGCGCGGAAGCGGGCAAAATCGATGACGCGCGGGATGGCAGAACCACCGGCGATGATCAGCTTGGGCTGGTGCTCCAGCGCCAGGGCCTCGACCTGATCGTAGTCGATCAGGTTGTCGTCGCGGCGCACGCCATAATGCACGGCATTGAACCACTTGCCCGATTGGTTGGGGGCGGCGCCATGGGTCAGGTGACCGCCCGAGGCCAGATCCATGCCGAGGATGGTGTCGCCCGGCTTGATCAGCGCCTGGAAGACGCCCTGGTTGGCCTGGCTGCCGGAGTTCGGCTGCACATTGGCAAAGCCGCAGCCGAACAGTTCCTTGGCGCGCTCGATCGCCAGGTTCTCGGCCACGTCCACATATTGGCAGCCACCATAGTAGCGGCGGCCGGGGTAGCCTTCGGCATATTTGTTGGTCAGTACGGAGCCCTGGGCTTCCATCACGGCGGCGGAAACGATGTTCTCCGATGCGATCAGCTCGATCTCATCGCGCTGGCGGCCCAGCTCGTCGGTGATGGATCCAAACAGTTCGGGATCGCGCTCGGCAAGGGACTGGGTGAAAAAACCGGGGTCACGGGTGGTCTCGGTCATGCTGGCTCCGTCGGGTTGGAGGTTGGATTGCGCGATTTCCTATAGGAAACGTTGCGGATCTGAAAGCCCGTAAAGCGACGAATAGCTGCGGCAGAACGGCCACTCTGGTGTTTGAGGGAAAGCTGTGCTTGTTTCGGAACCGAATGCGCAGCACCGGAAACAGGGGGGCTGGCATTGAACGGGACAAATGCGCGAAGTGAGCCGAATGAGAACAGCGTCATGAGAATCGCCTTTCTGGCCAGCACGGCAGAGGTTGCACAGCGCGCGCTGAAGGCCCTGACAGACCGCTACGGCAACTGCACGCCCGAGCAGGCAGAGGTGATCGTCGCCCTCGGTGGCGATGGCTTCATGCTGCACACCCTGCATGACACCATCGACCTGAGCGCGCCGGTCTACGGCATGAACCGGGGCACGGTGGGCTTTCTGATGAACGAATACCAGGAAGACGGGCTGATCGCGCGGCTGCGCGAGGCCGAGCAGGAGATCATCAACCCCCTGTCTATGACGGCGATGGACCACAGCGGCAAGATCCACAAGGCGCTGGCCATCAACGAGGTCTCCCTCTTGCGGGCAGGACCACAGGCGGCGCGGCTGAAGATCTCCGTGGATGGGCGCCAACGGCTGGCCGAGCTGGTCTGTGATGGTGCGCTGGTCTCAACACCTGCCGGCTCGACGGCCTACAACTATTCCGCCCACGGGCCGATCCTGCCCATCGGTGCCGACGTTCTGGCGCTGACGGCAGTGGCCGCCTTTCGACCGCGGCGCTGGCGTGGCGCCCTTTTGCCCAGCAATGCGACGGTTCGCTTTGACGTGCTGGAGGCGGACAAGCGCCCGGTGATGGCCGAAGCCGATTCCATATCGTTCCAGGATATCGACTGGGTCGAGATCCAGACCGACACGCGCATCCGTCACAAGATCCTGTTCGATCCCGGCCACGGGCTGGAGGAACGGCTGATCTCGGAGCAGTTCACCTGAACAGGAAAGGGGGCAGGTCTGCCCCCCTTTGCCGGGCAGGGCTTAGCCTCGCGCCTCCATCAACTCCCACAGGGCCTGGTGCATCGGGCCCACGCGGGTTTCGATCGCGGCCGCGGCGTCCACCGCCAGATCCTCGCGCCAGCGGCGGGAGACGATCTGCACGTTGATCGGCTGCGGTCCCTTCTCCAGCTGGGCCAGGCGCGACGGCACGCAGGCTGCTGGAAGGCCGATGAAGTTCATCGCGTAGGAATAGACCGCGCAGCCCAGGACCTCGTGCACCCCCTCGGCGCCTTCGGTGTCGCGGTCGGGCTTGAAGAAGGGTTGCGGCAGGAAGGGCGTCAGGACCAGCGGGTAGTCTTCCAGGAACAGCGACCATTCCCGCGCGTAGTGGCTGCGCTTGGCCATCATCTGCAACAGCTCGGTGCCCGCGAAGGGAGGAAACTCCTGGAAGTAGACCTCGAAGATGTCGCGCACGGTTTGTGACCCGGCTGCATCCACATCCTGTTTCATCATCGCGTAGACCTCGCCCATCAGGGCGCGGTAACCGGTGCGGCCTGCGTCAAAGACATTGGGCGGCTCCACCTCTTCGACCACATATCCCGCGTCGCTCAGCGCATCGCGAGCGGTCAGCAGGGCGGCCTCCACCTCGGGGTGGAGGTCATATCCGTGGGTGTTGCGGGTAAAGGCCACCTTGATCGGCCCCTCCAGTTCCTCGCCACGCCAGGGCAGGGGCACATGGAAGGGATCGCGCGGATCGGGGGCAATCATCGCAGGCATCGCCAAATGCAGGTCGGCGGCGGAGCGGGTGATCAGCCCCTGCACCGACATCGATTGCGCCAGCATGCCGCGTTCGGCCTTCTGGCTGGGGTTCCAGGCAGGGACGCGGCCCAGGCCCGGCTTCACGGTCACAGCGCCATTGGCCGCCGCCGGAAAGCGCAGGGAGCCGCCGATGTCGTTGCCATGGCCCAAGGCGCCGATCCCGGCCATCACCGCGGCCCCAGCACCACCCGAGGATCCGCCCGGGGAGATATGTTTGCCCCATGGATTATGGGTGCGCCCGTGCAAGGGGTTGTCGGTATCGGCCCGGAAGGAAAACTCCGGCGTATTGGTGCGCCCAATCACCACGGCGCCGACCTTGTGCAGGTTCTCCACAACCGGGGCGTCGGCCGGGGCGATCAGGTCCTTCAGCGCGGTGACGCCATTGGTGGTCGCGTGGCCGGTCTGATCGACGTTGACCTTGATGGTCACGGGCACGCCATGCAGCGGCCCCGGTGTGGCGCCTGCGGCACGGGCCTTGTCCAATCCGCGCGCGCGTTCCAGGGCTTCGCTGCTCAGATCCTCCACCACGGCATTGAGGCTTGGGTTGCTCGCCTTCATGCGGTCGAGTGACGACTGTACCGCAGCCTCGGCGGAAATCTCACCGGTTCTGGTCAGGGCGGTCAATTCGGTGGCGCTGAGGCGCCATATATCGTGTCTGGTCATGTCAAATCTCCTGGCTGGCAGGTTAGAGGTCAAGCTGCCGGTTGCAAGAGAAAGCATGCAAGCGGTCCCAGCGTAAAAGGGGCTCTGCTTGGGGCATGGGCGATGCTGCGCGGGTCATTCTTCTGACGGCATGATTCGACAGGCGGCCTGCGATCTTAGCCAACCTGAGTTTGCAGATTTGCAGGGGGCACCAAATATTGCCGGAAATCCTTGCGGAATTGCCGGTTTGCAAAAATTTGCAAGGTGCACCGCCACGAGATTGCAAATTCTTGCCGCTGGATGACGCAGCGCCAACCTGGCGGCTTGCCCGGGTGGCCCGGATGAGCGTAACTCTTCTTCACCAAGGTAGTGAGGAGGATGCCATGTCGTATCAGGACGTATATGCCCGCTGGAAATCGGACCCCGAAGCTTTCTGGATGGAGGCCGCCAAGGCGATCACCTGGGATCAGGCCCCGACCAAGGCGCTGAGCGACCTCGGCGATGGGCTGTACGAATGGTTTGCCGATGCCAAGGTCAACACCTGCTACAACGCGGTGGACCGCCACGTGGAAAACGGCCGTGGTGAGCAGACCGCGATCATCTACGACAGCCCCATCACTCACACCAAGCGCGAGATCTCCTATGTGGAGCTGCGCAACCGGGTTGCAACCCTGGCTGGCGCCTTGCGGGCCAAGGGCGTCGAGAAGGGCGATCGCGTCATCATCTACATGCCGATGATCCCCGAGGCGCTGGAGGCGATGCTGGCCTGTGCGCGTCTGGGCGCGGTGCATTCGGTGGTCTTCGGCGGATTTGCCGCCAATGAACTGGCCGTGCGCATTGACGATGCCAAGCCCAAGGCGATCATCGCCGCCTCCTGCGGGCTGGAGCCGGGCCGGGTCGTTCACTACAAGCCGCTGTTGGATGGCGCCATCGATCTGGCCGCGCACAAACCCGACTTCTGCGTGATCTTCCAACGTGAACAAGAGGTTGCCGAGCTGATCGAAGGGCGCGATGTCAACTGGCACGGCTTCCAGTACGGGGTTGAGCCTGCCGAATGCGTACCGGTCGAGGGCAACCACCCGGCCTATATCCTCTATACCTCCGGCACCACGGGGCAGCCTAAGGGGGTGATCCGTCACACCGCTGGTCAGCTGGTGGCGCTCAACTGGTCGATGAAGAACATCTACAATGTCGATCCGGGCGATGTCTTCTGGGCGGCCTCCGATGTGGGCTGGGTGGTGGGGCACAGCTATATCTGCTATGGTCCGCTGATCCATGGCAACACCACCATCGTCTTTGAAGGCAAACCCGTCGGCACCCCCGATGCAGGCACCTTCTGGCGGGTGATTTCCGAACATAAGGTCAAGAGCTTCTTCACCGCGCCGACGGCCTTTCGCGCCGTGAAACGCGAAGACCCCAAGGGCGAGTTTGTCGGCAAATACGATCTCTCCTGCCTGAAACAGGTCTATCTCGCCGGGGAACGCGCCGATCCCGACACCATTGTCTGGGCGCAAGATCAGCTGAAGGTGCCGGTCGTGGACCACTGGTGGCAGACCGAGACCGGCTGGTCCATCGCCGCCAACCCGCTGGGGATCGAGGAACTGCCCACGAAACTTGGCTCGCCCGCCGTGCCGATGCCGGGCTACGAAGTCGATATCCTGGATGAGGGCGGTAACCCGATGCCCGCTGGCGAGCTGGGCGCCATCGCGGTGAAATTGCCCTTGCCGCCGGGCACCCTGCCGAACCTCTGGAACGCCGAGGAACGGTTCAAGAAAAGCTACCTGACCACCTTCCCGGGCTATTATGAAACCGGCGATGCGGGAATGAAGGACGAGGACGGCTACCTCTATATCATGGCGCGCACCGATGACGTGATCAACGTGGCCGGTCACCGCCTGTCGACGGGCGGTATGGAAGAAGTGCTGGCATCGCACCCCGATGTGGCCGAATGCGCGGTGATCGGTGTCAGCGACCAGCTCAAGGGGCAGCTTCCCGTGGGCTTCCTCTGCCTGAATGCGGGGACCAACCGTCCGGGCGAAGAGATCGTGGCGGAAGTGGTCAAGCTGGTCCGTGAAAAGATCGGCCCGGTGGCGGCCTTCAAGCTGGCCTTGGTGGTGGATCGCCTGCCCAAGACGCGCTCGGGCAAGATCCTGCGCGGCACCATGGTCAATATCGCTGACGGTACCCCGTTCAAGATGCCCGCGACCATCGATGACCCGGCCATCCTGGACGAGATCAAGGACGCCCTGCAAAGCATCGGCTACGCCAAGGGCTGAGGCTTCTGTTCAGAGAGATCAGAGAAAACGCGTCGCAGTGCGGCGCGTTTTCCACTTTTGCGACAAGGATTTCGGGCACAGTGATCGCAACAGTTGCGCGTGGTGTCATGATCCGCGCTTTCACGCCATTGGTGGCGGGAACCCTTGGAGGGACAGCACCGATATGATAGCTGTAAAGATGTATTGAATTCACCCTATTCGTGCCAAACCGAGGGAAAGACCATGCGTCCAAAGGTGTCCTGGGGGGCGAATGCAGACCAGATGGGTTTTGCTCAGCCGCATAACATTTTCAACATTTTCAACGGAATAGTTGGGAATGACGATTTCCTTCTCTCCTCGGAGACAAGCCGCTCCTTTTTGCTGGAAGGGCAAATGGGATTTGCGGGCTATCCGCTTGAGCTGCGGATGACGGTCTCTGGTGTGAACTTCACCTATCAGGGCGATGAGCTGACCGGGGGGCAGATCCGCAGCATCAAGGTGGAACAAATCACCGATAGCGGGGGGATCGCCAGAATCTTCACCATCTCCAGATTGCGGATCGATGCGACCGATCTTTCCGAGGCGATGGAATTCGAAGACAACGGTGGCTTTGATGGCACCGTGGAGGAACTCCTGTACGGTGATGGCTGGAACTATATAGGGGTGCCCTCGGTCGATATCGTTGATCCGGCCGAGATGTTTTTTGGCTATGGCACCGCCTTTGACATGAATGGCGCGGATCGGGTGATCGGCGGCGCCGGCAATGACCGGATCCTATCCGTTGATGGAAATGACTTCGTGAACGGCGGGGCGGGGAATGACTTCATTCGGGGCGGGCTTGGTCGCGACACCCTGAAGGGCGGCGGCGGCGATGATGAAATCTACGGTGACGTCGGATATTGGGACGGGCATGCCGACACCATCTTTGGTGGGGGCGGGGATGACTACATCGAGGCCGGCGCCGGCAATGACCGTGTCATCGGGGGACGCGGCAATGATCGCATGTATGATTCCGTTGGCCGCGATACCTTTATTTTCAACAACAGATCGGGGCACGATTGGGTGCATGACACCGACAATGACGGCGCTGATCTGATCATTCGCACCAACCGGGAGATCACCGTCACCTTCATCAATCAGGAAGGTGAGTTCTCCTCAGGGCCCTGGCAGGGGGAGTACTTTGACCGTGGCTATCTGGTGGAATGGGGGCGCAACAGCGTGCTGCTTGCCACCTATGGCGATATCGAAGACTTTGGTCTGACGGATTACACACTGTTGTAAGGGGCGATCCTGCCGGGCTGCGATGGTGCAAGGCGGCAGGACAAGGCCGTGACTGTTTTGCGATGCAGGGGTGGGCAGGGCGCAGTGTCCCGCGCCCCCGCAGCTCATTTGGTTCAGACCATGTGCCGGGCGCGGGCGCCGCGTTCGATGGCGGCGGCATGCAGGCGGTCGATATTCAGCTCGTACCGCATTTCCTCCAGCAGACGCAGCTCCGATTCCGCGAGGGTGCCATCTGCGGCCGCCACGTCACAGGCCAGCGCATAGGCGGTTTCGAACAGCCGCTCGGGCAGGTTGTCGCGAATGAGGCCAAAGAGCGCGTCCAGCCCGTCTTCCTGTTCGAACAGGTCAAAGACGGTCTGCGAGACGGTGTTGATCCGGTCGATGTCATAATCGGCAAAGACGGGCAGCATGTTGACTGCCGACTGGATCTTCACCAGTTCCGCCGTGCGGATGTTTTCGTCCGAGGCTGAAATCGCCACCATCAGCGCCACAAGGCAATCCTGGGGGGTCATCGGGTGGGGCGTCTGCTCGGTCATTGGGCAACCTTTTGAAAAACTGCGATCCTCAGCGACGATAGGCGGGCTTTTCTGCGGGTGCAACCGTGCGCGCCGCCTTGATCCTTTCGGGGGGCGGTGTTTCGCCGCGAAAGGGGTGTTTTGCCGGGGCGCGAGGCAGATCTGCGCCAGTGTTTATTGACACATGCTGCACCGGCACAATAGAGGGAGAGGCCGGATGCATGACGCATGCCGGTAATGCGGATAGCGGCCCCCAAGGGGCGACCGATGGAGAACAACATGTCTGAACTGCGCGAAACCGCTCTGACGAGCAAAGCCTGGCCGTTTGAAGAAGCACGTCGCATTCTCAAACGTTACGCCAAGGGCGCGCCGGAAAAGGGCTATGTGCTGTTTGAAACCGGCTATGGCCCCTCGGGCCTGCCTCATATCGGCACCTTCGGCGAAGTCGCCCGCACCACCATGATCAAACGCGCCTTCGAGGTGATCTCGGACATTCCGACGCGGTTGATCTGCTTCTCGGATGACCTGGACGGGATGCGCAAGATCCCCGGCAACGTGCCCAATGCCGACAGCCTGAAGGATCATCTGCAAAAACCGCTGACCTCGGTGCCCGATCCCTTTGGGACCCACGACAGCTTTGGCGACCACAACAACGCCATGCTGCGCCGGTTCCTTGATACATTCGGCTTTGAATACGATTTCTATTCGGCCACCGAATTCTACGGCACTGGCCAGTTCGACGAGATCCTGAAGCGCGCCTGCGAACGCTATGATGCGATCATGGAGGTCATGCTGAAGTCCCTGCGCGAGGAACGGCGCCAGACCTATTCGATCTTCCTGCCGATCCACCCGGAAACGGGGCGGGTTCTTTACGTGCCGATGAAGAAGGTGGATGCGGAGAACCACACCATCACCTTTGATGACGAGGACGGCAAGGAATGGACCCTGCCGGTCACCGGCGGCAATGTGAAGCTGCAGTGGAAACCGGACTTTGGCGCGCGCTGGGCGGCGCTGGAGGTCGATTTTGAAATGTATGGCAAGGACCATAGCACCAACACGCCGATCTATGACGGTATCTGCCGGATCCTGGGTTGGCGCGCGCCCGAGCATTTCACCTATGAGCTGTTCCTGGATGAGAACGGCCAGAAGATCTCGAAAACCTCGGGCAATGGCGTGTCGATCGATGAATGGCTGACCTATGCCTCGACCGAGAGCCTCGCCTATTTCATGTACCAGAAGCCCAAGACCGCCAAGCGGATGCATTTCGATGTGATCCCCAAGGCGATGGACGAATATCACCAGCAGCTGCGCGCCTACCACGGGCAGGATCTGAAGGCGCAGCTGAACAACCCGGTCTGGCACATCCATGGCGGCGATGTGCCGGAATCCAAGATGGTGGTGCCCTTCTCGATGCTGCTCAATCTGGCTTCGGTGGCTTCGGCCCATGACAAGGAAACCCTTTGGGGCTTCATCCGCCGCTATGCGCCAGAGGCAACGCCCGAAACCCATCCCGATCTGGATGCGGCGGCGGGCTATGCGGTGAAATACTACGAGGATTTCGTCGAGCCGGAGAAAGTCTTCCGTGCTCCTTCCGATGCCGAGCGCGCCGCACTCGAGGATTTCCGCTCCAAACTGGCGGGTTTTGACGGGGAAAACACCGGCGAAGCCCTGCAGGGCGTGGTCTTCGAAGTGGGCCGGGAACATTTCGGCAAGGAGAACATGCGCGACTGGTTCAAGGCGCTTTATGAGGTGCTGCTCGGCGCCAGCCAGGGGCCGCGGTTTGGCGGGTTCGTGGCACTCTACGGTGTCGATGAAACCGTTGCCCTGATCGACAAGGCATTGACCGGGGAGCTGGGCTAAGTCAGACCCGGCACAGAAGCGAACAGGGGCGCCCATGGGGCGCCTCTTTTCGTTTGCGCGCTGCCCTTGGGGGTGCAGAAGCGGCGCACGCCCGTCTGAGACGAGGTTAAGCCGGATCCCCTACACCCTTTGTCCAACTGCGCCCTCGTGCGCATCTGCGGCATAGGAAAGGGTTTTCCATGAACAAGGTGATCACCGACGGTCTGCAACTGATGCCTCCGCCGTTCGAGGAGGGGTTGGATCAGTGGTCCAGCGGCGACGGCACGCCGGGCTCGGATACCTATGACGGGGCGGTGAACGCGGCCTTCGTGGCGGCGGATGCGGATTTCGGCGGCTGCCTTGAGCTTCAGAAGGTCGAGGCGACGCAGAAACTGCGCTACATGGGGAACACGCCGATCCTGCCGGGCTGCTATTTGCAGGTGAAGGCCCGGATCAAGGCGATCAGCGGCGCGCTGCCGACGGTGCGGATCGCCGGATGGGCCGGGGATGGCGGCAACAGCCATGTCAGCGGCGTGGTCGAGGTGGGCAGCAGCACCACGCTCAGCTCTTACGGTCAGGTGGTGGAGGTCACCGCCATCGTCGGCACCGGCAGCCGGTCGGGCGTGGATATGCCCTGGGGCTTGCAGGCGGAATACGGTCATCTGGGGCTGGATCTGATCGGCCCGAATGGCGGTATCGTTCGGATCGACGATATCGAGATCATCGATATCACCAGCGCCTTTCTGCGCGACATGATCAGCCTGGTGGATGTCACGGATTTCGGCGCCGTGGGGGATGGCTCGCAGGACAACACCGATGCCTTTGAGGCCGCGGATGCCGCGGCAGACGGGCGGCGCATTCTGGTGCCTGCGGGGGACTTCCGGATTGCCAGCACGGTCTCCTTGAACAGCGAGGTGGTCTTTGAGGGCACGCTCTCCATGCCGACGGCGGCGATCCTCTTGTTGCGGCGCAATTTCGATTTCCCCTCCTATGCGGCGGCCTTTGGTGACGAGGAACTGGGGTTCAAGAAGGCGTTTCAGGCGCTTTTGAACAATGTCGATCACGAATCCCTGGATCTGAGGGGGCGCATGGTCTCCATCACCGAACCGATCGACATGCAGGCGGCGGTGCCCAATCGCAACTCCTTCGCGACACGGCGGGTGATCCGCAATGGCCAGCTTTCGGCCGTTGGCGGATCGGCCTGGGATACCGATGTGGTGCATTCGCAGGCAACCTACAGCAGTGGTGATGCCCGAACGCTGACCAATGTGGCCAATGTGGCCAATATCCCGGTGGGGGCGCTGGTCGAAGGCAGCGGTGTGGGGCGCGAGGTCTACGTGCGGGAGAAGAACACCGGTGCAGGGGAGCTGACCTTGAGCAAGCCGCTTTATGATGCGGTCGGCACGCAGAATTTCACCTTCCGGGATTTCAAGTATATGCTTGATTTCTCGGGCTTCAGCCAGCTCAGCAAATTCGGCATGACCGAAGTCGAGGTGCAGTGCAATTCCCATTG
This sequence comes from Phaeobacter sp. PT47_59, assembly GCF_028890025.1. Lineage (NCBI taxonomy): Bacteria > Pseudomonadati > Pseudomonadota > Alphaproteobacteria > Rhodobacterales > Roseobacteraceae > Phaeobacter > Phaeobacter sp. PT47_59. Next base: position 8,737 of record NZ_JARCJL010000034.1, on the reverse strand, counting down.
CAGCGCCATCCGGCTGGCCCCTGCGGGCACGGTGTTCAGCCTGGATCACTGTTTCATCTCCCGCCCCAAGGATCGCGGCATTTCCTCGATCGGAAACGGATGCCAGGGGATCCTGGTGGACCATTGCCAGTTTCTATCCTCGGAAGAGGCCGTCGATGTCCCCAGCCGCAGCAGCGTGGCCCTGAACGTCAATGCCAATGATGCCAAGCTGCGCAACAACCGCGCCACCAAGTTCCGCCACTTTGCCCTATTGGCCGGTGGGAACAACACGGTGACGGGAAACCATTTCTTCCAGGGGGATGAGGTCTCCAACGGCGTGCGCACCGCCGGGCTGGTGCTGACGGAAAACTACAATGCCTCCACCGTGTCGGATAACTATATCGACAACTGTTTTGTGGAATGGACCAATGAACACGACCCGACACCGGACAATACCGGCGGCTTTTCCTTCAGCGCCCTGTCGATCACTGACAATGTGTTTCTGTCGGGCGATGTCGCACCCTGGTTCAGCTACATCGTGGTGAAACCCTATGGCGCGGATCACTATCTGAACGGCATTACCGTCTCCGGCAACAAATTCCGCTCGATCAATGGCAGCATCGACCGGGCCGAGCGGGTCGATACCAGTTTCGCGGACCTCGATTTCAGCCGGACCCGCATGGTGTTCTTCGAGGGCAATACATACCACAATATCGACCATGGTGCGGCCAGCCCGCTGCGTGTGGAACATGTGCAGGGCAGTGCTGCCAGCACCTGGACGGTGGATACCGACCTGCAGCTCCCGTTTGAGGGGCGCGCCCGCAATGTGGATGCGGTGACGGCGCTGGGGCCGATCCGGACGGGGGGCGGCAGCAGCCGCTACGCGATGCCCTATGTCCAGGTCGAACAGGGCGGCAATCGGGATCAGATCCGGCTCAACTGGGAGGAGGCGGTGCGTGGCGAGGTGCAGGTGATCGTCCGCGTCGACCGATAGGCGGCGGGGAGGGGGCGCTACTGCCCCGGCATGAGATCTTCAGGCGTCAGATGAAAGGCCTTGCCGAAGCCGCCATTGAGATGACCGGAGGCCAGCTCAAGGCGGATAAAGGCGAAATCTGCAAATCCGATATAGAGTTTTGCCTTGGGGTGGCTCTGCAGATAATGGCTGGCAAGGCGGTCGTGCTCTTCCCCGCTGTTGGAGACGAAGCGCACGCGCCCCTGCAGGCTCAGCCGGGGGTGGGTCAGGGGATCGCCCTTGATGCCGGGCTCCCCCACCATCAGCGAACAGGCCGGGTTTCCTTGCAAGGCGCGGGTGTGGGCGGATAGGGTGGAAATCAGGCTGATCGGCTGCCCTTCGGGGCTTAGACCAAAGGCAACCCGTGTCACCAAGGGGCAGCCGTCATCGCCGATCACCCCAAGTGCTGCGAAACGCGCCTCCCGCATCAGGGTCCGGGCAAGATGCCTTGCCTCATCATCGGTCGGGCGGATCGGGCTGGTCATTGCAATACTCTGTCGGTCTGGTGTTTCAGAACCTATGCCACAGGGCAATTCTCAGGCCAAGGCTGCGGTTTGCGGCCTGTTTGCGCTCCAATCCGACAACAAGCTCCTTTTGCGCGGTAATCCGGTAGCGCAGGCTGGGAATGATCGCATAGGAGAGCGCCTGGCCGGGGCTCTTGGACGTTTCGATCTGCAGCATGGGGGACAGGGCGCCGTGCCGGTTAAAGCCCAGCGTGGCATCCAGTTTCCACAGCGGATCAGGTGCAGCTGCGCGCCTTTCGTATGTTGCATCAATCGTCGCCCAGCCGCTGCCCGTTCGGGTCGGAAACCCGTGACCTGCCGACAGCGTCACCCGATAGATGCCATCCCATCGACCCTGCCAATGGGCTCCGCCGACAGACAGTGACACCGCAACCGGAAAAGAGCCGTTTCGCCGCCCCAGGGGGAGGCGCGCAAACAGCATGGCATGGCCCGAATCCCGATGGTTCTGGTGGAGATCCAGTCCGAGCGTCAGGTGATCGGACCAGCCGTATTCCCCATAGTAGTTCAGCTCATGTCGCCAGTCGCCCATCGCCGTTTGGCGCAGGGTGGCGCTGGCCGATGTAAAGATGCCCTTGTGGTCCTGAATCCATGGACCTGCCTGCACAGCCATGGGGGATGCTGTGGCGATCAGGGCACGCAATAGGAAGGGGAACCGCACTCGCAAAAATCCCAGGCCTTGCCGACTGACACAATTGCACACAACCCTTGCGTGTTTCTCTCGTAAAAGCAACCCAACGGATAGGCGTGCATTTTTCCGGGAAACCGTCGTAGACTGATCCTGGGTGAAACCTGTCAGGGAGGAAGAAATGCTCACCATATCCAAAGGGGCCGCGGTTCAGACGGTCCTCACGACCTTCGAGACGACACCTGGAACATGCCAGGATCTGCTGGATGCGCTGACCGACGCCTATAAGAACTACATCTCCCTGCAGCCGGGTTTCATCGCGGCGGGCTTGCATGTGAACGATGCGCAGACCCGGATTGCCAACTACTCCCAATGGCGCCAGCGGGAGGATTTCATGAACATGCTGCGCACCTCGGAAATGCGCGAGCGCAACCGCCATATCAGCTCCTTGTGCCGCAGTTTCGAACCGGTGATGTATGAGGTCGCGGCGACCTTTGATGACGAGACTTCAAAAAACTGATATGGATCAAGGCTTAACACTCGGCTGCCTTGCAGGATGGTGACAAGCCCGAATGACTGGAGGACCAACATGTACCACAATATTCTCGTTCCGATTTCCTTTGATCCCGATCGCGATGTATCCGCGCCCTTGAAATTGGCCAAGCTTCTGGCAACCCCCGAGGCCAATATCACCCTGTTGCATGTGGTGGAGCAGATTCCGTCCTATGCGATCTCCTACATGCCCGCCGACTATATGGCGGAGGCGCGCCAGGCCATCGAAAACGAGCTGGCGGCGCTGGCGGATACGCTGCCCAACGCCAAGGGGCTGGTGATCGAAGGCCATTCGGGGCGCTCGATCCTCGACTATGCTGAACAGAACAACCCCGATCTGATCATCGTGGCATCGCACCGCCCGGGCATGCAAGATCTCCTGCTCGGCTCCACTGCCGCACAGGTGGTGCGCCATGCCAAATGCGCGGTCCACGTGGTGCGCTGAGGCGGGGCAGCAGAGGATCTGTAGCGGATTAGACTGGGAGGCAGAGCGCAGGCTTGCAAGGCCGCGCCCCTCAAGATCAGTGGAACGCTTTGTTCGAGCGTTCCGCGCGCCGATGCAAAATCGATGCGTTCAAAGCGAAGCCGGATTGTCTGCGGGGGCTGATGGCTGCCCTGTCGCTGGGATCAAAGCGTGTCGAAATCGACAAAGCGGTAATTCACGTCCTCAAACTCCATGTCGGCAGTTTGAAACAGTGTTGCCGATGCATAGTCTTCGACTTGCTCCAATGGATCTGCTGTTACGACGATGTCGCCACTCTCATCTCGGGAGAAGTAGACTTCGACGTTTCCATCAGCATGGAGGATCAGATCTTCGCCAGCCTGGTAGTCAACAATCAAGGCAAAACTTCGGACATAAAAATCGTCGTCACCCTGGCCGCCTTCGCCAATAATGTCACCATCCCGACGCTGCGGTGTTGACCTAAAATGCAACTCATCGTCGCCGACGCCGCCGTGCATGTATCGGCCTGAATAGAGAACATCATCCCCAGCGTTTCCCCTTACCCGCGCGCCCCCTAGGATATCTGCGTTCTCTGCAAGACGGATGACAAAGTCTGCCCGATCCAGGAAAGCAGCACGATCCACTCCATCAAGAGCGACCGAGCCCCCATTTGAGTTGAACACGACGCCGTCCGGATTGTCGACGATGTTGAAACGGGTCGTCTGGTAGGCGGTAATGTTCAAATCGTCACTGAAAAGGTTGAAATCATCGATATGATCGAACCCAGTTCGTTCGATGCGGCTAAAGGTGAACTCAAAAACATCGCGTCCGCTACCGCTGACAATCGTGTCATTGCCCAGGCTATTGGTGATCGTGTCGTTGCCTTTGCCGCCAAAGATCTTGTCGTTTCCAGCGCCACCGTCCAGACGATCATTGCCCGCATCCCCATATAGCCGGTCACGCCCGCCGCCGCCTTGTAGGTCGTCGTCACCCTCGCCCCCGCGCAGGGTGTCTTTGTCCACGCCCCCATCCAGGGTGTCGTTACTATCTCCACCAAAAAGGCTGTCCTCTCCGGCGCCGCCGATCAGCCTGTCCTTGCCGCCGTAGCCAGAGAAACGGTTGTTTTGCTCATCGCCGATCAGCGTGTTCCCCGACGAATTTCCGCGCACGTGCTGGATATTGTCGATGCCGCCGCTCAGGTTGCCATTCTCATCCAGAAACTCACCCTGATCGAGATCGACGCCTACCCCCTGAAAGTACTGGGATAGCTTTAACCGGTTGAGATCCGCGCCGCCATCAATTCGGCTGGTGGGGTTCGAAATGATGAAAGTGTCATTTCCAGAGTCCCCCTGAATATCGGCCCTGTATCCGTGAAAATCGGAAAAGGTATCATTCCAAACGGTGCCGACAATACTCAGGACAGGGTCGCCCAAGGCCGCAAGCAAGCTGTCAGGCGGCAGGTTGCCCCCTTGAATAGAATCAATGTAGCGCTGTGCCAGGCGCGAGGCTTGCGAGAGCGAGAAATTTGCATCCTGACTCTCGGCGGTGCTGATGCCGTTCACGCGGTAAGTAAACCAGCTCACCTGCCCGGAAAGGGCGCCACCTGAAGTGACCTCCAGCCCGGTGCCGCCCAGTGTGAACTCGCCGTTGGTGAGGATCCTGCCGTCTCCATCGCTCGCGTCGGTCCAGCCCGCATCCGAAGAAATGGCAAAGATCAGGTCAAAAATGGGATTTCTGTCGTAATTTCGATACTGGAAAACTTCCATTGGTCTCTCCAATAATAACCAAGTGGGCAATCAATACATGCCTATTCTATGCGAAATGGGCCCCCTTCCTGTCCAGTATTATGTCACCATGCCCAGGCAGCCGCAGCGCCATCGGTGTGATCGCACTGCGGCGGGCGGCACCGGTGATGATCAAAGTCGCCCTTTGAAATGGCGGGGCGGAGAGGCGGGTTAAAACTTCTTCTGCGACTTGCCGCGATAGGTGCGGGTGCCTGCCTTGCCGGCGGTTGAGCGCCCCCGCGCCTTGGTCGCCTGTTCTGCGGCGGCCTCCACAGCGGATTGCCGGGCCAGGGGATCGTCCGACACAGCCAGATCCACGGCTTCGAGCCGTTTTATCTCGTCGCGCAGGCGGGCGGCTTCCTCGAATTCAAGGTTTTCGGCCGCCTTGCGCATGTCCTCGCGCAGACCATTCAGATGCGCCTCCAGGTTGGCGCCATGCATCGGCTTGTCGATATTGGCGGTGACCCGGTTCATGTCCACATCGCCCTGATAAAGCCCCGCCAGCACGTCCTCGACGTTCTTCTTCACCGTCTCTGGCGTGATCCCGTGTTCCTCATTATAGGCGATCTGCTTGGCGCGGCGGCGCTCGGTCTCGTCGATGGCGCGCTCCATCGAGCCGGTGATACGGTCGGCATACATGATCACCCGACCTTCAGCATTTCGTGCGGCGCGGCCGATGGTCTGAATGAGGGAGGTTTCCGAGCGCAGGAAGCCTTCCTTGTCCGCATCCAGGATCGCGACCAACCCGCATTCGGGAATGTCCAGGCCCTCGCGCAGCAGGTTGATGCCGATCAGCACGTCAAAGGCGCCAAGGCGGAGATCGCGCAGGATCTCGATCCGCTCCAGCGTGTCGATGTCACTGTGCATGTAACGCACCTTGACGCCCTGTTCGTGCAGGTATTCGGTCAGATCCTCGGCCATGCGTTTGGTCAGCACCGTGCAAAGCGTGCGAAAGCCATCCGCCGAAACCTTGCGGATCTCGTCCAGAAGATCGTCCACCTGCATGTCGACGGGGCGGATCTCGACCTTGGGGTCAAGCAGCCCCGTGGGGCGGATCACCTGTTCGGCAAACACCCCGCCGGATTGCTCCATTTCCCAGGCCGCAGGCGTGGCCGAGACAAAGACCGACTGCGGGCGCATCGCGTCCCATTCCTCGAACTTGAGCGGCCGGTTGTCCATGCAGGAGGGCAGGCGGAAGCCATGTTCGGCCAGGGTGAACTTGCGCCTGTGGTCGCCCTTGTACATGCCGCCGATCTGCGGCACCGAGACATGGCTTTCATCGGCAAAGACGATCGCGTTGTCGGGGATGAATTCGAACAATGTGGGCGGCGGCTCACCCGGGGCACGCCCCGTCAGGTAGCGCGAATAGTTCTCGATGCCGTTGCAATGGCCGGTCGCCTCCAGCATTTCGATATCGAAATTGGTGCGCTGTTCCAGCCGCTGCGCCTCCAGCAGCTTGCCATCGCCGACCAGCTGATCCAGCCGCATCCGCAGCTCTTTCTTGATCTCGATAATCGCCTGGTTCAGCGTCGGTTTTGGCGTCACGTAGTGGGAATTCGCATAGACGCGGATCCGCTCGAAACTGCCGGTGCGCTCGCCGGTCAGGGGATCGAACTCGGTGATCGCCTCCAGTTCCTCGCCAAAGAACGACAGCTTCCAGGCGCGGTCCTCCAGGTGGGCGGGAAAGATCTCCAGCGTGTCGCCGCGCACCCGGAAGGAGCCGCGCTGAAACGCCTGATCGTTGCGCTTGTACTGCTGGGCGACCAGATCCGCCATGACCTGCCGCTGATCGTACATCTCTCCCACCTTCAGATCCTGGGTCATTGCCGAATAGGTTTCGACCGAGCCGATACCGTAGATGCAGGAGACCGAAGCGACGATGATCACATCGTCCCGCTCCAGAAGCGCCCGCGTGGCCGAGTGGCGCATGCGGTCGATCTGTTCGTTGATCTGGCTTTCCTTCTCGATATAGGTGTCGGAGCGCGGCACATAGGCTTCGGGCTGGTAGTAGTCGTAGAAGGACACGAAATACTCGACCGAGTTTTGCGGAAAGAAGCCCTTGAACTCGCCATAGAGCTGGGCCGCCAGCGTCTTGTTCGGGGCCAGGATGATGGCGGGGCGCTGGGTTTCCTCGATCACCTTGGCCATGGTGAAGGTCTTGCCGGTGCCGGTCGCGCCCAAGAGCACCTGGTTGCGTTCGCCCTCCAGCACGCCCTGGCTGAGTTCCGCAATCGCGGTGGGCTGATCGCCGGCCGGAGCGAATTCGGTCTGCATCACGAAGCTCTTGCCGCCTTCCAGTTTGGGCCGTTGCTCGGCCGCGCGTTCGGTCATCTTCGGCTGCGATTTGTCGGAATGGGCGTAGGGCATTTTCGCTCCTGTCTCTGGCGCGCTCACATTTGATCTCTTTTTGTTCTTTTTCAAGGGGGAAGTGGCACAAAACCACCCCCTGGGGCGCGCTGCAGCGCCCCGGCATTTCGTCTTGTCTCTAATCCAAAGCGAAAACGATCTTGCCGCAGCGCCCGGATCATCGCATATAGGCAGCATCGATTGAGTAGGGGACTACAATGCAAGCGCGTATTTACCGACCAGCGAGAAATGCCATGACCTCTGGCATGGCAAAGACCCGGAAATGGGTTCTGGAATTTGCTCCGGCCAGCGCGCGTGAAGTGGATCCTCTGATGGGGTGGACCTCCTCTGCGGACACCCAAAGCCAGGTGCGCCTGCGCTTTGACACCAAGGAAGAGGCGCTGGACTATGCCCGGGACCACGGTATTACCGCCGAGGTGATCGAACCCAAGCTGCGCAAGGCCAATATCCGCCCCGGTGGCTATGGCGACAATTTCGCAACCAATCGTCGCGGCCCCTGGACTCATTAAGCGGCCCCGGCGAGCGACAGGAATGCAGGATTTCCAGATCTCCCCAGCCCACCCCGGCGATCCCGATGCGGCTCACCTGATCCGCAGTCATGTGGAGCAGATGGCGGCACAATCTCCGAAGGAGAGTTGTCATGCGCTGGATGGCAATGGGCTGGACAGCCCTGCCGTCGCGTTTTTTCTGTTGCGCAATGGCTGTGCAGCCGTGGCCATGGGGGCGCTCAAGCGGCTGGACGATGCGGCCTTTGAGCTGAAGTCCATGCATACCTTGGTGGAGGTGCGTGGCAGCGGTGCGGGCCGTGCCATGCTGGAACATCTGATGGATCTGGCGCGCCACGATGGGGCGACCGATATCTATCTTGAAACCGGATCCACAGAGTATTTCAAGGCGGCGCGAAACCTGTATGAATCCTATGGGTTTGTCGAATGCGCGCCCTTTGGTGACTATGTCGAGGATCCCTGGTCGACCTTTATGCACCTGGATCTGCGCGCGGCGTCTTGACCCTCTGGATGCCGGTGTCGTAACTGGTCCCAGCGGTCCCTTAGCTCAACTGGATAGAGCAGCTGACTTCTAATCAGCAGGTTGAGGGTTCGAGTCCTTCAGGGATCGCCAATCGAGTTTCCCCTTCAGATAGACCGGTCAGTTAGACCTGGGTAACCAGCGCCCAAAGCGCCAGCACTGGGCTGGGGTTCATGATTTGGCAAGCATCGGGAATGCCTGCGGGTTATTCATTGTTTTCAATGGAATAGATGGTCTTGGGAATTTTTTTGGTGGAAAGCGGTTAAAATGGCAAAACACCGCTTGACGATACCCGAGGCCTAGGAATATTACACCCCAACGTTCGGCAGCGATGCTGAACGGGCAGCGAGCGGTTGTAGCTCAGTTGGTTAGAGTACCGGCCTGTCACGCCGGGGGTCGCGGGTTCGAGCCCCGTCAACCGCGCCA
>NZ_JARCJL010000033.1:0-39057 GCF_028890025.1 Phaeobacter sp. PT47_59 | reverse complement strand
ATGACGGCCGGTCTCAAGCAATGGGACAACCCGGCGGTGCGCTCGGCCACCGAGGCGAGCGACTTCGATTTCTCGACATTCCGCAAGACTCCGCAGTCGCTCTATATCGCGGTCTCCGAGGATCATATCGCGACGCTGGCGCCGCTTCTGCGCTTAATGTTCGCCGATCTCATCGCCTCGATTCGGCTCAACGAACCGGGTCCGGACGAACCTTGGCCAGTCATGATGATGATCGACGAGTTCCAGCAGATGGGGGCGATGCCCTATCTCGAACGGGCGATCCATTCGCTGGCAAGTTACGGCGGCCGCGTCGCAATGATCGCGCAGTCGCTGGCTTCGCTCGACCGGATCTACGGGCCCGAAGGCCGCGAAAGCCTCGAGAACGGGGCAGGGCTGAAGCTCTACATCACGCCGCGGGACCAGCGAACGGTGAAGGAAGTCTCAGCCGCGGTCGGCAGCACCACCCGCGAGGCGGTCACCCGGATGTATGGCCGCAACAAGGGCTTCCTCGGCGCGACCTCGACCTCGGCGCGGCTCGAAGAGCGGCCGCTGCTTTCCGAGACGGAAGCGCGCCTCATGGACCCCGACGAGGTCATCATCCTCGCCTCGCCGCAGCACCCGATCAAGGCGAGCCGGATCAAGTATTACGATGATCCGTTCTTTAAGGAGATGCTCGCCCGTCAGGAGGGCAAGCCCTTCCCCTATCCGCCGAGTGTGCAAGGCGTGGGGCCCTGGGGTGGTGACGGTGAGGTCGGCGCATACGAGCAGGCGAAACCAGCCGAACGCGCGCCTGTCCGGGATCGATCACAGCGCCGCGAAGCGCGGGCGATGAGCGTGTTGGCGATGGAGGCCAGGCGCGGGCAGACCGAGCCCGAGACGCTCGAGCGGGAAGCTGCGGTGCCGAAGGAATGGGAGGCGGCGCTCGACCGGCAGGAGGACTTTATCGAGGAACTGTTGGGTGGGTGAGGTTTCTTGTGTCCTGGCCCGACGCAATCGGGCACCCCTGATCTGTCCAAAAGAAAAAGGTGCACTTCGTATGGTTGTGGAGTAGGTCTAGCGTTGACATCATATCTCTCATCTATATCGTGTAGAGATTAAGCGATTGGCTGTTTGAGGACATCGCCAACGACCCACCAAAGCACATAGAAAAGAGCCTGACCGTCGTGGCGCAGTTAAAGTTTATTGACCTTTTTGCGGGCCTTGGCGGATTTCATCAGGCGTTGAGTGCGTCGGGCGCTGAGTGCGTCTTCGCCTCGGAGATCAACGCTGATCTGGCCTCATTGTATGAGAAGAACTACGGCACAAAGCCCCACGGCGATATCCGCAGCGTCGATATTCCTTCGATCCCAGATCATGATGTCCTGTGCGCAGGCTTTCCCTGCCAGCCGTTCTCCAAGGCTGGCGAGCAGAAAGGCCTGCAATGTCCCCAATGGGGCGACCTCATCGATTACGTGATCGACATTTTGCGTGTGAAGGAACCGCGCTTCTTCATCATCGAAAATGTGCCAAACCTTGTCCGCCATGACGGGGGCAGGACGTGGCAGAATATCTGCACCCGGCTGCGCGCGCTCGACTATGACGTCGATTTTGCGCGCTTGTCCCCGCATATGTTCGGGGTGCCGCAAAAGCGCGAACGCGCCTTCATCATAGGCGACCGCGAAGGGCTCGGCGGCTTTTCCTGGCCGGTGCCAGAAGACGCGGCGCAGCTTTCCATTTCGTCCGTCTTGGACGATAAACCCGAGGATGCTCTGCACCTAAGCCCAAACCATGTCCATTACCTGTCAATTTGGCAGGAATTCGTGGCGGCGTTCCCGAAAAATATGGAACTGCCGTCATTCCCGATTTGGGCGATGGAATTTGGCGCGGATTATCCCCTTGATGGCCTCACTCCGTATGAGCGCGGATATCGTCGGCTTGGCCGGTATAAGGGTGCATTCGGGCAGTCCTTGAAGGGGCTATCGCCCGAAGAGACTGAAGCTGCGCTTCCAGGTTATGCCCGCACCAAGCTTGAGCGCTTTCCGGCATGGAAGATCGATTTCATCGAAAAGAACCGCGCCTTCTACGCCGAGCACAGATCAATCATCGATCCTTGGATTGATCAGATAAAATCCTTCCCGCCCAGTTTTCAAAAGCTCGAATGGAACATTAAAGGTGGGGTGCGAGACATCTGGCAACATATAATTCAATTCCGGGCCAGCGGTATTCGGATCAAGAAGGCCGATACAGCTCCCGCGCTAATTTCCATGACAACGAGCCAAGTTCCCATCGTAAGCTGGGAGCGGCGGTATATGACGCCGCGCGAATGCAGCCGCCTGCAAAGCCTTGAGCTCACCCATTTGCCGAGCACCAAGAACGGTGCTTACAAAGCCTTTGGCAATGCCGTTAATGTTGAAGTTGTGAAGCGCATCTTCGCCGCCCTTGTCACCAGAGAAGATGCAGCGGAGTCCGCACAGCGGGCCGTTGCCGCAGAGTAACATGAGCCGCCTAAACACGGTCAATATCCGGCCCGGCGTAAACGTCCTTTCTGTGCTGCCGCACCTTAACTACAAGGCGTGGTACGCCTTGGCCGAGTTCGTTGACAATTCGATCCAGAGCAGTATCTCGCGCCGCAAGGACTTGGAAGCCATCTCGGGCGGTTCCTACGTTTTGCGGGTCGATATCACCTTCGATGCGGACGACGGCCGGATCGTGGTTCTCGACAACGCTGCCGGGATTGCCTCATCCGACTATCAGCGCGCCTTCCGACCTGCCGAAATCCCGCCCGATGCAACGGGCCTGTCCGAGTTCGGCATGGGCATGAAGAGTGCAGCATGCTGGTTCGCGCCGAAATGGAGTGTCCGCTCCAGTGCACTTGGCGAAAGAGACGAGCGCACCGTTTTCTTCGACATCGACCGCATCGTCCATGACAGCATCGAAGAGTTGAATGTCGTCACCTCGGTTGCGTCGGACGACAAGCACTACACAGAAATCCGGCTGGAAGACATTCGCCGTTTTCCTAAGGGCCGGACCATCGGCAAGATCAAAGAGCATCTGGCCAGCATCTATCGAATCTTCCTGCGCTCCGGCGCGCTGGAGCTCTTCGTTGACGGCGAGCGGCTGAGATATGACGAACCCAAGGTCTTGGTCACGCCATCTTACAAAGACCCTGATGGACCGCAGATCACTTGGAAGCGCGATATCGATATCGATCTCGGGCCAGGAAAATCAGCCACCGGCTTCGTTGCTATCCGGGAGAAGGCCGATACCCGACTTGCCGGTCTCGCGCTCTTCAGGCGCAACAGACTGGTCCTTGGCAGCGCTGATGAAACCTACCGGCCAGCCGACATCTTCAAGCGGCCAAACAGCTATGAATCACAGCGCATCTTCGGCGAAATCCACCTGAAGGGCTTCAGTGTCTCGCACACCAAGGACGGTGTTCAGTGGGGCGAGCATGAAGACGAGTTTCTTCGCAAGCTCTACAAAATCTTGAACGCCGAAGACCTGCCGATCATCAAGCAGACGCAAAAATACAGGGCCTTGGAGGACGCTCGCAACGCGCGCAAGGTCGCCCGCAGTGCCGCGCCCGCCGTGGCCAAGCAGTTCGATCACAGAGCCCTGGTTACATCGCAGCAGACGTTTCCGAGTGTTGTATCGCCGAGCCCCGAGCCTTCGCCGGACGAAAACCTTCCCGATGTTGGGGAGCAGCTTGACGCGGTTGCGGAAGGTGAGCGCGATGATTTTCAGTTTGAGTTCTTGTTCCGGGGGACGCCTTGGATCGTGAAGCTCGAATTGTCCTATGCCGACAGGGAAAGCGACTGGCTTTCCATCCAGAGCAGACCAGCCATCACAGACCCGGATCCGCGCGAAGTGCTAATCCGGGTGGCCATGCTCCATCCGTTCATGGCGCAGTTTCCCAATCTCGACTCGGAAGGCTTCGCTGCAGTGCTGAACATCGCTGCTACCATGGCGCTGTCAGAAGTCATCGCCACAGAGCTTGCCTCGCATCACCCCAAAGCAATCCGGCAATACACCAATGAAATCCTCAAGAACCTTGTGACGAGGACTGTCCCCGATGAGTGACGAAGGCATTATCCAAATTCATGATCGCCAGACTTCCGGCAAGTGGAACCCGGCGCAAGGTCCGGCTCTGACGCGCCTTCTTCAGTCAAACACATCACTTTCAGAGGTCGAGAAGACCCGGCTTGTCTCGGAAACCTTGTCGATCATGCGTCAATGCGCTGATCCAAAGAATCCCGGCGATCACAATACCGGTCTCATCATCGGCTATGTCCAAAGCGGCAAGACGCTTTCTTTCACAAGCTTGTCCGCGCTCGCGCACGACAACGACTATCAGATCGTCCTTCTTCTGGCCGGCACGACCAACAACTTGGTCGAGCAATCCTTCGAGCGTCTGAAGAAGGACTTGGAGGTCGAAAAGAACCGAAACTGGAAGCTGTTCTCGACCAGAGACAAAGGCTTCCAGGGGGCCGAGGTTGAGCGGGTCAAAAGCGAGCTTGCGAAATGGCGCAAGGGGAGCACGCGCTCGCGCACAGTGCTGATCGTCTCCATGAAGGAGCATCGCCATCTCGATCATCTGGCCACACTGCTCACCGGGGTCGATCTGACGAACGTGCCGACGCTCATCATTGATGACGAAGGCGACCAGGCGGGGATGAATACCAAGGCCCTGCAACAGGAAGAGAGCACGACCTACGCGCGCATCACGGCGCTGCGCCGTCTTTTCCCGCATCACAGCTATCTTCTCTACACTGCCACGCCGCAAGCGCCGCTTCTGATCAGCCGCATCGACACGCTCTCGCCTGACTTCGGTGCGGTGCTGACACCCGGAGACGCCTATGTCGGCGGCAAAGAGTTCTTTGTGGACGGGCCGGACAAGTACATCGAGCTCATCCCGCAAACCGATGTGCCGGACCGGGACGATCCGCCAGCGAGCCCGCCTGCCAGCATGCTAGAGGCCCTGAAAGACTTCTTCGTTGGCGTAGCCATCGGCCTGCGCGAAGAAGATGACCAGGGCGGCGGCAATCGCTCCATGATGATCCACCCGGCCATCCCGAAGGCCGATCATCTGATGTTTGCGAGATGGGCGCGGAACACGCGCGATGAATGGGCGGCCATCTTGGACGACCCGGATCATCACGGCCATGACGACTTGCTGGCAGGTTTTCGAACTGCCTTCGAACGGTTGAGCGAGACCTATGCCGTCAATTATGGCTTTGATCAGATCGAGCCGCTGCTATTCGACGCCGTGTCGGAAACCGCCATCGCCGAGCTCAACACACGCGAGAAGACCAAGATACCCTCCATTGATTGGAAGGGTGATTATAGTTGGATACTTGTCGGCGGGATCGGCCTGGACCGTGGCTTCACCGTTGAAGGCCTGACAGTCTCCTACATGCCGAGGTCCATCGGGATCGGCAACGCCGACAACATCCAGCAGCGCGCTCGCTTCTTCGGCTACAAGAAGCGCTATCTTGGCCTCTGCCGCATCTATCTGACGACAGAGAACATCGAAGCGTTCCAAGACTACGTTTCCCACGAGGAATCGGTCCGTTCATCGATCTCCAAGCACATCAAAGATGGGGGCGGCCTGAAGGACTGGCGGCGCACCTGGTTCCTCAGCCAGAGGCTTCAGCCGACACGACGCTCTGTCATCTTGCTCGACATGTACCAGTCGCGGGGGCGTGAAGGGTGGATTTACCCCGACTACCCCTATGAGGATACCGGCTTCGTTGCCGATAACCGGGAAGCGGTGAACCAGCTACTCGGCGCGTTCGACTTCTGGGAATACAAGCAGGACGGCTGGAACCAGCAGCAGACCATTCCGGCGTTCAGCGACGACATTCCGCTCAGCGAGATAATCCCCTACATCGGGCAAATCCGCTACAAGAACCCCGGCGATAGCTTGCAGCACTCGGCCATCATGGTCGGCCTCGAAAAGCTGGCTAGCGAAGACCCTGAGATGCGGTGCAGCGTCTTTGCCTTCTCCGGCCCATGGTCGGGCGTGGAAGCGCGCCGCAGTCTCGATACCAAAGACCCGCCTAAGATCAGAAACCTCTTTCAGGGTAGCAACGCGCGCACCAATTATCCCGGCGCGCGCCAAATCCGGGCTGACGACACGATCACGTTCCAGATTCATCGCTACCACCTAGAAAATGCGGCCAAGAACCGCGTGCTTCTGGAAGACTTGCCCGTGCTTGCTGTGCACATCCCCGAGCGTTTGGCGGAGCGTGTTTGGGTGGAACGAGAGGACGATGCTGTTTGAGGCGTATCAGGAACTTGCCCGCCGTTTCCCGGATGCCTGCCAGCATCTCTTCGGGAGCAAGATCGATGGTGCCCACGGCCTCTGGCTTTCCTTGGATGCGCAAGGGCAGCCTTATTTGCTCTTCGAGATGGCCGAGGATGATGGCCAGCCTGATCTGAAGCTGAAGGCCGTCGAGGTTCGCTTTGCGTGCCCCTGCGATATCCAGCTTCAGGATGGAAGCGCTCTGTCCGGCACCTACACGTTAGTTTCCCTTGCGAATGACGATCCCGACATCATCCGTGTCTTCCTTCGCCTCTTAGAAGAGGCGTTTCTGGCACCCGGGGCGGATCACTCCGCAGCGGCCGTCCGCGACCAAATCCTCGCGATTGCCGATTTGTTCACGCGGTTGAACGACGAACTAAACGACGTCGTTGGGCTTTGGGGTGAGCTGCACATCATCCGCACAGCTCAAGATTTGAACGCAGCAGTTAGGGCGTGGTCGTCGTCTGCACATGCCCGGTACGACTTTGTGACGGAGCATTTTGCACTAGAGGTGAAGACGACTCTGAAGTCTTCCCGGCGGCATCGGTTTTCGCTTGAACAGCTTCGCCCTAATGCCGACATCCGGGTCTATATTGCATCCATCTTGCTGATTGAACTGCCTGGCGGTGAAATGGCATGCGAGTTGATTGATGAGATTTACGCTGCATTAGACGATCCTGTTGTCCGTGCTCAATTCTTTCGCCAGTGCCTCCGAAAAGGCGGAGCGGACATTTATGGATCGGATACGCGCTTTGCGACCTATCCTGATGGTGAATCTGTAGCAATGTTCCAAGCTGGAGATTTGCCAGTACCTGTTGTCGCCTTCGGGGATCCCATAGCTGAAGTGCGCTTTAGTTTGGACCTTACTGGAATGAGTGCTTCGCTGGACGGCTCGGTGTCATTATTTGGCTGAACTTCTCCAAGATTGTTTTCCAGGCAGATAGAACTCCGTGATCCCCCGCTTCCCCTCGGCCCGCCCCAGCTGCACGATCACATCGATGGATTTCCGGATGTATTCCCGCACCTCGGCGAAGGTCAGCGGCGTGCCAGCCTGCAGCACCATGATCGCCAAACGGTCGATGGCGAGTTCCGCGGTTTCGGCGTGGATGGTTGAGACCGATCCGCCATGCCCGGTGTTGATCGCTTCGAGATAGGTCAGAGCCTCGGCGCCGCGCAGCTCGCCGACGATGATCCGGTCGGGGCGCATGCGGAGGGAGGCTTGGAGGAGGGCGTTGGCGCTGCGTTGTGAGCCGGCACCGCGGTCGGCCAAGAGTGCGACGGTGTTGGGTTGGCCTGGGAACAGCTCAAAAGCGTCCTCGATGGTGATGAGCCGCTCCTGCTCACTGACATGGGTCAGAAGGTGGCGGGCGAAGGTGGTCTTACCGGTTGAGGTGCCGCCACTGATCAGGACGTTGAGCCGCGCCTCGACCAGGGTCTGTAGGGCGCCTTCGAGGTTATCTTCGGCGAGACTGGCAATGTTCTTCATCTTCTCGGCGCGGAGCGCGTCGAGCGAGACAGCCTTGCCGAAGAGATAGGCAGGGGCGTAATCCCGGACGCTGCCCGAGGCGAAGAGACGGATCGTGATCGAGGCGCCGCGATCGATGGCGGGCGGCACGGCGACCTGGACCCGGAGGGGTCGGCCCGCATATTCCACCTTGCCGGAGACGAGCGGGTTCTTTTCAGAGACGCGGGCCTTGGCGTCGCCGACGATGGTCTGGGCCATGTTGAGGGCTGTGGTCCGGTCCACGGTCTGGCCGTCGTGGCGCATGGTGGCGTCGCCCGCGACCTCGAGCCAGACCTTGCCATCCGGGTTGATCGCGATCTCGACCACGTCGTCACGCCTTAGGAGGTCGCGGAACGGGTCGAGATAGCGCTCGAGGTATGAGGCTGGTGATGCCTGATCCATCAGTAAATCACCACATCCCGGTCCACGAGCACGGTGACCGACGCGCCTTGATCGACATAGATCGTCGGCGCGATCGACACCTGGTCGGCGATGACCGATCCGACCGCGTCCTGAAGATCGCTGCCAACATCGCCCAGGACGATGCTGGTGGTTTCATTGTTGGCGCTTTCCGCCGCCACCGCAGGCGCGGCTCCGATCACGGAAATCAGTGCAGCTCCGCCGAAGCGCTCGGCAAACTTGGTGTCAACGAGACCGGTTAGGCCCGAGCGGCCAAGCTGATCGCCGCCCACGGCGGCGATCTCCATCGAGGTACCGTCCGGGGTCAGGACGCGGGTCCAGAGGATCAGGATGCGCTTCTGGTTCATCTCGATCCCGGAGCGGTATTGGCCAAAAAGGCGGGAGCCCCGGGGGATCAGGATCCGGTCCCCGGAGAAGGCCGGGACCGGCTCGGAGACCACCGCCACGACAGACCCGGGCAGATCGCTGTTGATGGCGGTCTGGAGCGCCGCCTGGATGACAGACCCTTGGGTCAACGTGCGTTCGGGATGGGTGAGGCGGGCGGCCTCCTGCACCTCGAGCGGCCGCGCACTCTGCAGGAACTGCTCGTTTCCTGACAGGACCGGGCCCCCGGTTCCAGCGGCAGCAGGATCGGCGACCGCCGCGCCACTTTGGCCACCCCGTGGACCGTCGGCAAAGACTACGGCGGGGGATTTGATCTGCGCGGTCAGAAGCTCCTCGGCGACCCGTTCAGCCTCGCGCTGGCGCTGCTCCTCTTCCTGACGCCGGCGTTCTTCGAGAAGCCGCTGATCGGCAATCAGCCCTTCGCGGTCAAGCTCGGCCTCGAGCCCCTCGCGCTGCGCCCGTTCGGCATCGAGCATGGCCTGCAGCCCTTCGATGCGGGTCTCGGTCTGGCGTTGGAGGTTAGCGAGTTCGGTTTCCTTGGCGGCGAGCGTCGCTTCAAGCGCCGCCTTCTGTTCATCGAAGGCTTCGCGCAGGTCGGCAACGGCGGACTGGATTTCCGAGTTGCGGGCGGCCTGGCTGGCGGCGAGGGCCTCGCGGAGCTTGGCGATCTCGGCCAACACCTCGGCGCTCGGTTCGGGGGCAGGGGCGGCGGGCACATCAAGCGCTTCTTCGACGGCGATCAGCGCGTCATTGACCCGTTGTTCGGTCTCATCGGGTGGAAACTCCAGCCGCCCACCGGTGCCGGGGCGGCGGTCCTGGAAGGTCTCGACATCGGAGGTCTCGAGTGCGCTATCGCCTTCCTGCAAGCCGGTGGCCAGGAAATACGCGACCCCGGCGCCGCCAAGGGCGAGGGCGGCGGCGAGCGCGCCAACCCCGAGGCTGTTGCCGCGGCGCTTGGACTTGCCGCGCTGGCTGAATTGATCGAGGCGGTCCTGAAGGTCGGGAGGGGATTGATCGGCCATGGTCAATTGCTCACGTAGATGGCGCTTTCGTCGCGCCAGGCGCAGATCGCTTCGTCCCCGATGCGCAGCGTCCAGTAGGTATTCACCCCGAGCACGCGGACTGTGTTGCCGGCTTGCGTCCAGTTCACCGTGCGCTCACGGCCCTGGTCATCGGCCTTGAAGAGGGCGGGCTGGCGACCGTTCTCCGGGAAGACGAAATACGTGTAGCGCCCGTCGTCATAGATATGGCTGGGGCGGAAATCGCCGATCCCCGAGACGCGGTAGTTGTAATTGCGCGGGGCTTCAAAGCCCTTGGGCTGGGTCGCACCCGTCGCGCGGCGTTCCTCGTCGGGGTAGCGGAAGCGGACTTCGAAGAACATGCCGGTGCGGTTCGGGATCGAGCCTTCGCGCAGGTGGAAGGAATAGGTGCGGCGGTTGGTGATCACCGTCATATTGGTCGAGGCATTGGCCACATGCGGCTTGATGGTCAGTACATTGCCAAGCTCCGGGATCGGGTCGACCTGGAAACTTTCGGTGTCGCCGACGATCACAGCTTCAAACCGCTCGCCCGCCCCAAAATGAATCGTGGTCGAATGCCGCAAGTCAGTTTCGATCCGGTAGATCTGGTTTTCATTGTAGACGGCGGTGCGGATGCGGATGTCGAGCGGACCGCCTTGCGGCGTGGCTTCGGCGGATGCGGCAACGGGCATGGCAAGCGCCAGGAGGAGCGCAGGTAGAGATCTCATTTGGGTCAGTTCTCCAGGGTTTCGGCGTCGACGCGGTAGGAGGTCACCACGAAGCCCAAGGGGTTGGCCCAGACGTCCTGAAGGCGCTGGCGGGTTTCAGGTTGGAAATCGTAGCCGACGGTGGCGACGTAAGACCGGGTGACGGTGCGGGTGTCGCGGGGGCGACGCAGCGTGCGTGTGAAACGGACCTGGGCCACACCGCGCTCGATCTGGTTCACCGACTTGATCACCACCTCGATCTTGGCGTCACGCCCATAGACGGTGATCGGGTAATCCTCATTGGTGGAAGACCAGAGATCGCGCAGCGTGCGAGCGGCGTCGCCATCCGAACGGTCGAGCACCGAGTTGATGCGCTGCTCGCCGTCGGTCAGGTCATAGGTCTCGCGGTCATCCACATAGGCCACGAGATTGGCCTGGATGATGGCGTCGCTTTCCGAGAGCGTCAGGGCCTGTACGGCGGCTACCCGGTCCATTTCGCCGGTTTCCTTGTCCACGACGACCACGAAGGTCTCTGTCGTTTTGAGCGGAAAGAGGCTCGCGCCCGCAACCATGCCGACGACGCCGACCAGTACGCCGGCCGCCGCGACAAACCAGGCAAATCGTTCGCGCCGCCGTGGCCCGTAGATGAAATCCGCCTCGAAAGCATCGCGATCGGGCGCGGGGGAACTGGTCACAAGCTTCTTCAAGTCAATCGTCTTTCACATCAGGGTTTGCGGAAGGCCTTGGCGGCGGAGAGGAGCGCGCCGGGGCTTTGGCGGATCATCTCGCCGGTTTTGACCACGCCCGCATTGGCCATCTGGTTCAGCTCGTGCGGAGACTTGCCGGTGACGAGGCGCGCGGTTGCGCCGGTGCCATACTGGCGCGTGTTCACGAAGCCCTGACGTGCGAGGCCCGTGAGACCCACGGCATTCGAGGCAATGCCCACCACGCCGGTAAGGTTGGAGGCGATGTAGGGCACCGAGGCCATGATCCCGGCGCTGAGGATGAGGATGACGAGGAAGGGCAGGATGAGGCTGACGGTCTCGACATCGCCCGGATCGGCGGAGGCGTCCCCGATGGCCTCGGCGATGGCGACGATGATGCCCGCGGCGCCTGCGGCGGCGACGGGCATGAGCGCATATCCGATGGTGGCGCGGGTCCAGGCCTCAAAAAGCGATTGGGTCGGCTTGAAGAGCGAGGTCACGATCATGAAGGGGGCGATCACGATCATGAGCGCGAAGACGATGCGGGCGAAGGCGATGATCCCGGCGGTGACGGCTGCGAAAACGGCGGAAAGGACGAAGAAGATGGCACCCAGAACCGCGCCGAAGACCCAGCCCGCGCGATCGCCGATCGTGTCGCCATAGGCGGTGATGCGGGCGACCATGTTGTCGAGGCTCTCATAGACCCCGGCCTCGTCGCCCGAGCCGGTGAGCGCGAGGATCGAGGCACCGACGGAGTCGGGCACGCGCGTGACGACGTCATAGATGACGCTGAAATTATCCCAGCTCTGCGCGAATATCCCCACCAGTGCCACCTTCATCCCGAAGGCAAAGCCGGTGCCGAAGGGCAGGGGGCGGAGTTGCATCACGGCGTTGATGCCGAGGAGGACAACAAGGAGCGCGGCCCCGGCAGAAATCACGTCACCGACAGCACCTGCCGAGGAGACAAAGCCGTCCTGTGCCACGGTGTTCACGGCGGCGTCGACCTGGCCAAGGATGTCGCGAATGACCCCCATTTACTCCGCACAGGCCTCCACAACTTGCGCCTCGAGCGCGTCCGCCTTGGCGTAGAGCTCGAGCACGTTGAAGGGCAGACGCGGGTTGTCCGAGGTCTGGAACCGGGGCAGGGCGGTGAGCGCCTGATCCCAGGTGAACTGGTCCAGCAGGCAGGTGCAGGTTTCCGAGGCGAGGGCTTCTTCGGCGATCAGGATGCGCAGGATCGCGCGGTAGCCATTGCGGAGATAGGCGGTCTCGGCCAGATCGGCGGGCGGTTTCGGGACACGGCATGCATCCTCTTCTTCCCGTGGGACCTCCATCGAGGTGAAGGGCCGATCCTGACCTGATGCCGCGTCAGGCAAGACAAGGAGGCCGAGCGGCAGGGCAAGCGAAAGGCTTAGAAGTCCGGCTTCCAACAGGGTGAAGCGGCTCGGGGTAAGCTTGGAGGTCCTCATGGATCCACCGCCATCGAGCGGAACTTGCGCTCGTCCGCGAGGGTCGCGGCATCGACGACACCAAGCTGGCCGGCGCTGACGCCTTGCGCCGCTTCCAGCCGCCAGATCTGGGTCAGGATGATGCCAAGCTCTGCGGTGACGCGGGTGTTGAGATCGACGGCGGCTTTCAGCCCGTCCTGATCGTCGATGAGCCCGACCATGGTCTCGAGCCGCTCGAGGCTTTGACCGGCCTCTTCATGGCTTTCCTGCGCGGCGACGGACAGCATGGCACTGGCCCCGGCGGAGGTGGCGATGCGGTTGTCGGCGGGCTGATCCGATCCCGAGAGCGTGCTCAGGCGCTCCGAGGTGAAGCCGCTGCCAGACAGGACTCGTTCGACCGAGGCCGAGAGTTCCGCGCCGGGATTGAAGCCGCTCAGGAAATCCCCGCTGGCCAAAGACTGCGCGGTGTTGAGCGGAGCTACCAGCTTGCCACGCAGCGCGCGGAACTCTTCGACCGTGGCGAAGAGTTCTCCGAGCCCGCTGCCCTCTATCAGTGAGGTCAGTTGCGCCTCGAGGTTCGTCAGTTGCGACAGCTGGGTTTCCAGTTCCAGCCGCATGGTCGCGAGCTGCTGCATCTGGACATTCAGGTCCTCGGCCATGTGCTCGAGCTGTGCCACGAGCTGGCCAAGCTGCGAGCCATCGAAGGTTGGTACGCCCTGGGCCGTTGCGGGTGAGGCAAACCCGAGTGTGGTGACCGCGGCCACGGTCAGGAGAAGATGTCTCATTCTGGAACTCCCATCTGCATGAAGTCGCGCTCGGCCAGTCGGTCGGCCACGAGGTGCTGGGCGTAGGCCGCCTCGCGCTGCTGGTTTGCCGCCATCAGCCGGACGCGGAGATTGAGGATGCGGCCGATCTCGGCCTTGGCGTAGGTGTTGAGCTCCCAGGCCGCCTTGGCATTGGGTTGCGCATCGATCTGCAGGATGATCGCGCGCAAGCGGTTGATGACCTGCTCGGTGGTCGCCGAACTGTCGGCGGCATAATAGACGCCGGCCTCGGAGATGCTGGCATATTCGGCCAGCGCAAAGTCCGAGGGAGAGAGTGTGCCGAGCGCGTCGGCGCCGCCCACCACGGCGAGGTATTCGTTGTAGAATTTCGAGATGTTGCGCACGTAGCCTTGAGTTTCGGCAAAGGGCGGCACGCCGCCATATTCGATCACGCGACCCGGCCCTGCGTTATAGGCCGCAAGTGCATGGGGGATGTTGCCGAAGCGGTTGAGCTGGGTCGTGATATAGCGCGCGCCGCCGCGGAGGTTGTCTTTCACGTCATAGCGGTCGACTCCAAGATCGGAGGCGGTGCCGGGCATGAGTTGGGTCAGCCCATAGGCGCCGACCGGGCTTTGTGCCGCGACGTTGAAGCGGCTCTCCTGCTTGATCAGGGCCTGGAAGAGGCAGCGCCACTGGGTGGCCGAGAGACCGGCGCGGGCCACACCGGGGGCGCCTGCGAACTCGCCCGCGACCTCGACGATCATCATCTCGACGGTCTCGCGACCCTCGCCGAAGAGGCGGCTGTTCATCGGGCTTGGATCGGTATTGGGATAGACCGCCGCCACCCCGAAATCCGCATTGCCTTCGAGCGCGCGGATATCGAAGCCGGGACCAGTGATCGCCGCAGTCATCTCCTCGAGGACGCGCAACTGGTCGGCCTGGACATCGGCGAGCGTCGTCTCCGTGCGATCCTTGTCCTGCTGGACACCCAGATCCTCGGCCAGTGCCGTCACCCGTGCGATGGCGCGCCCGATCGCGGAATTGTCCTGCGTCGGCACGCCCTGGGCGAGCGCGGGCAGGGCACCGAGGACGAGGCAGAGTCCGGTGGATATGATCGCGGCGCGGCTCATTCCGGACGGGGCAGGGGTTCGAAGGTACAGTCGGGCTTGGCTGTCTCCTGAACCGGTGCGCCCATGGTCGAGAAGGAAAGTGCGGACCGGGTCACCTGCGGCTCGCCCTTGCGTCCGAAGCATGGCGAGGTTTTCTCAGTGTATTTTTCGCAAGCCGACAGAAGGCTTGCGGCGGCGCAAAGCGCGAGAAGGGGTTGCGAACTCATATCACATGTCTCCAGAAATCGGGATTGGCGCGCCAATCGGCAGGCACGCGGGCTTCGCCGGTGGCGCCGCCGCCAAGGATGGGCAGCAACTCTCCGAGCGCAGAGAGATCGGCATCGACGAAGACGCTGTCGCCCGCCGAGCGAACGAGCGCGATGCGCTGGCCGATGGTGGGCTGCACGAGAAGGGCCGCCTCCTTGGCGTTGACGCGGAGGAAGTCGTAGTCGGAGACAGTGGCACGATCGTTCGGGAAGAGGATCTGGGTCGGGACTGTTTCGACGATGGTCTTGCCAACGCGGCTGTCGCGCAGCTGGCTTGGATATTGCGTCATCATGATCACGACGCAGTTCATCTTCCGAAGCGTGACCAGCCAGTTTTCCAGCCGCGCCCCGAAATACGGGTCGTCCAAGAGCTTCCAGGCTTCGTCGAGCACGATGATGGTGGGACGGCGATCCTCGACCACACGTTCGATCTGGCGGAAGATGTAGGAGAGCACCGCCATTCGCTCGGTGGTCATGTCGAGGATCTCGGTCATATCAAACCCGACGATGTCGCCCGTGAGCTTGAGGCCCGCACCGCGCTCGGGTTCGTCAAACACCCAGCCATAGCGCCCACCCGGCGCCCATTCGGCGACGCGAGATTGCAGCTCGCCATCGTCATCGAGCGACTGGAACAGGGTCTCGAAACTGGCGAAGCGCTGCAGGCCTGCCCCCGCATCGGCGTTCTGGCCGACCGCGCTTTGGATGTGGCGGGATTGCTCGCCCGAGAGCGTGCCATTCCGTGTGAGCAGGGTCGCGAGCCAGTCCGAGAGCCAGGCGCGGCCGCGCTCGTCGGTCTCGGTGGCAAGCGGGTTGAGGCCCGTGGGTACGCCAGCCCGGATTTCGTTATAGCGCCCGCCAAGGGCGCGGACCGCCATTTCGAGGCCGCGGTCCTTGTCGAAGAAGAAAAGCCGCGCGCCGACCCGTTGCGCTTGGGCTGCGAGGAAAGCGGTGGTCAGTGTCTTGCCGGTGCCGGTGCGCCCCAGAACGAGCGTATGGCCGACCGTGGGTTCCTTGCTTGGGGCTCCCGCCTCGTGGAAGTTGAAGCGATAGCCAGAAGTGCCGACCGTGGGCAGGACCGTGATGGTTTGACCCCATGGCGACTGGTCCGGGCTGCGCCCCTCGACGCTGCCATGCAGGGCCGCGAAGTCAGCGAAATTAATCGAGGAGATTGGTGTCTTGCGGGCGCGGTAGCCGAAGTTGCCGGGCGACTGCGCGAAATACGTCGCCTTCAGCGCCATGTTTTCGCGGACGATCACCGACATGATTTCCTGGCCCACGCGTTTGATCTGGGCGGCGGCCCGTTCGAGCGTGTCGCGGTCGGGCGCATAGACCGCGATGGAGAGGTGGTGGTCGCCAAAGGCGATGCGTCCTGCCTCCTGATCATCGGCGGCTTGTCCCAGCTGTTCGCGCAGGGACACGGCGGCATCGTCTGAGGCGTGCATCTGACGAATGATCCGCTGGATGCGTTCGGCCATGATGTTGTTCGGGATCGGGCTGAAGGAGTTCGTGAGCACGATGTCGAGGGGCAGGTCGAGCGCGTCGAGCAGCGTGACGTCGGTCAGTGCGGGATAGGTCTTCATTGAGAAGAGCGCGCCGTATTTGACCCGCCCAGTCACTGCATCGGTCAGGGTGGCCACGTCGCCATCAAAGGTCGCGCGGCAATTGCTCAGGGTGTGCGAGAGGGGCAAGGCACTTTGCCCGAAGGCGATGGGGGAGAAGCTGCCGGCGTTCAGCGTATTGAGATAGCCCAGCCATTCGCCGCCAGCTTTCGTGAGTCTGACCGGATTGGCCGACGCAAGCGCCACCTCGAAGAAGCCCATGACCTCGTTCAACTCCTGCATCCGTGTCGCGCGGTCCTTGACCCAGGCCTTGCGGGCCAGTGCCCGAAGGAGCGGAATGCGCGCCGAGATGTCGGGCCGCCGGATGACGCTGAGATAAAGCTGGCGCTTGGCGGGGCGCAGGTTTTTCACATGGGACTGCCACCGCGCATCGATCGCGGCGGCGAAGCTGTCGCCCTCGATGGGGCGCATCCCGAGATTTTGCGGCACGGAGATCCGGTGTATGTAGAAACCGAAGGCATTGCCGGTCTGGGCGACGATGGCGGCAACCGCGCGCTTGAGCGCGTCGAGCCGGGCGTCCTCAGTGGTCATCGGATTGAGACCATCGAGGCGCATGGTTGCGAGGAGATCGCCTTCTCGCAGCACCATGACATCGTCATCCGTGAGCGCGAAATACGGCAGGTGCTCGGCCAGATAGCTCTCCCGCGCGAACTCGCCGCCGCCGGCGTGATGCAAGGCGGTCCCGAAGGAAGAAAGGGTGCCCGCATCACGCGCCAAAGCTGTCGCCTCCATGCAGGGCCCGGTTCTTCGTCGCGCGCACAGAGCCGTAGGAGACGCGCAGGACCTCGAAGAAATGCGGCTCGCGGTCGGCGACGAACCAGAGGATCGGATAGGCGACAATCCCGATCAGGAAGAACACCATCGACTTCGTCCAGATGAACGGCAGAACGACCCCGGTCGCCAGAACCACGAGGTATCCGACAGGGAGACCCAGATACTTGGGCGGACGGGCGAGGCCCAGAAAGAGGGGAGATCGTTCTGCCATTGGGTGATATTCCGGCTTAGAAGGAAATGTGTGTCCGGAGAGGGGCCCGAGGCAGCGTTTGCGTAGCACAACGCGTTCGGGTCGCTCGTAGGACGCTATTTTGCCGGAATGTCACGAGAAGCCGTCGACGATGGTGCCGGCCGAGAAGATCAGCACGATCCCGATGATGACCGAGGCGAACCAGCCCCAGTTCAGCCGTCCCATCATGCACATGAAACCGGTGCCGATGACCGCGAGCGTGGCGACTGCGATCCCGATGGGACCGGTCAGCGCGGCCTCGACGGTTTCCAGCATGGTCTGGATCGGGGACAAGTCTTGCGCGAGGGCAGGGCTTGCAAAAGCCGCCAGGGTTGTGGCGACGGGCAAGAGGCGGCTGAGGCGATGTCGAAGCATGCGAAGTTCCCTTGTATTACTGAAGATCGATAAGGACCGGAGCGCGCGCAGGCACCCGGGCAGCGACGCGGATGTCCGGCGCGGAAACAGGTGTACCCGCGAGTCGGGACCGGATCCGGTGGATGCGCGCGATGTAGTCGCGGGTCTCGGTGAAAGGCGGGATGCCGGAATAATCGACCACCCGGTGCGGTCCGGCATTGTAGGCTGCCAGCGCCAAGTCGATGTCCTTGAACGATCCGAGTTGCGCGAGCAGATACCGCGCTGAGCCATCGAGGTTCTGGGAGGGATCGCGCGGATCGACTCCGAGCGCACGGGCTGTGTCCGGCATCAGCTGGCCGAGACCGTAGGCACCCTTGGGGCTGACGGCGGTCGGGTCATAGCTGCTTTCAGCTTCGACCAGGGCGCGGAAGAGGATCTGCCAGTCGTCCGCATCGAGGCCGACCTGCCGCAGGGCGCGGTTTCCCTGGTGGCGATCTGCGGTGGCGTGGATCAGGGAGAGGGTGCCGTCGCGACCGGAAGGCGGCGTGGCGTCCAATGAGGCCAAAAAGACTTCCGCCTCAGTGCTATCATCTAGCCCTGCCCAGGCAGGTCGTTCGCCATGAAAGGTCCAGCCGGATGTCCGCGCCGTGCCGTCGCGGCCGAAGGCGATGACGTCAGCCGCGCTCCTCGAGGGTGATGCTGTAGTCAGGACCAAAGCGCAGATCGCGCCCGTCACCGAACTCGAGATGATGTTTGAAGAGCCCCGGCCATATGTTGAAATACCGCGGCTCTGGCCCGTGCGGGGTGATCCGGGTCGAGACCAGAATGGCTTCCGGCTCGCCCTCGCGCAGGTAGATGCACTGGTAGCGCGGCTTGCCATCGTCCGTGAACCCCACGAGTTCATACCGGCAGCGGAACGCTATGCCCTTCTCGGACAGGTCTTTGACACCATCGATGGTGATCAGGATCTGGTTGCGCGCTATCGGCATGTTCGGACTCTCCCCACGAGAGCCCTTCTACTTCACGACACTAAGGCCATAAAGTCATATGGAGTCAATACGACATATTGCAGATAAACACATATTGCGCGATAGTCTGCGCAACTTTTGCGGGAGAGCGACATGAAGCGACAGATGATGGCAGCTGCAATGGGAGTGATGGCGGTGTTCGGAGCCCCGGAGAAAGCGCGGGCCTATGACGTCGACTGCGCCATCATGCTCTGCATGGCGGGAGGCTTCCCCCCGAGCGCGGTCTGCGCGCGCGCCTATCGCACCATGATCCGCCGCATCACACCCTGGCCGAGCCTGCCGCCCTTCGGGGTCTGCACCTTTGCCCATGTGCCGGTCGAGCTGGGCGGGCCCGGCGGGGAGGGCGAGCTCGACACCAACCTGCCCGAATACGAATGGCTGAACCGCACTCATGTGATCTGGTTCACCGGTCAAGCCTATAGAGAAAGGGGAGGTGATCGGTATTGGGACTGGTCGCTTCGTTCCTGCGACCGAGAGAACCGCACCTGCCGGTACATCCAGCGGGTCTACCGATCCCACACGCCCTGGCCCGTGACATTCATCTCGGAAAGCGGGCAGGAGATTGCCTTTCCGAGCGGCGGAAGTTCCTCGTACTTCTATTTGCGCAGCATCATGGTCGAATACGGAGACTACGAGGGCACGGTGGGTCACTCGGAGTGGTTCTCCTACTGATCCTGGCTGCTTGGCAGCTTTAGTGAAATCGGCCGTACTGTGATACGCGTGTGGTCGTAACTGTTTGGATCCACAAACTGGCGGCGGCTCACGCTTCCATCATTCCAGCGGTAGTCGGTAAACACATGGGTTTCCGCCGTTCCGTTGATGATAAACCCTTCCTGAAAGGGCCAGGCTGTCTTTTTCTTAATCAATTGAATGCCCAGAAAATAATTCAATCCAAGAGAGTATTTACGCGAATAATTAGTGATCTAAAATAGCAGATAGTGAGCGTATGGCGGTAATTTGCTTGCTAGTGGAGGGTCCAATATTTCACTTGAATGTTGGTAGCTTGGAAGGCATTAGTCACCCCAGCCGATGCGCTAGCGATCAGCGGCACCCGGTGGGGGGTGCCTGACAGGGCAGCTAACCTGCGTGCCGCCCGGCGAAAACCTTTCATACGCGCAACGATTTCACTTGGCAGGCGATGGGGTTCATTGGTTGAATATATTAGTAATCTAAGTAATCAAGGGCAATCGCGGGAGGAAACGTCATATGCGCATGGTGAATATGGATGCAAACCATGCTCTCTCTGGTAAGGAGCAGCTGTATTGTGGGGGCGCATGGGTTCCGCCAAGCGCAGGAAATTACGAGGAGACTTTTAACCCGGGCACAGGTCAGCTGATCGGATTAGTGGCTGCGGCGACCCGGGCCGAGGTGGACGTAGCGCCTGCGTGTTTGAAGGAATGGCGTGATGTTGCTCCTCTTGAGCGTGCCAGTATTCTGCAGGAAATCGCGGCTCTCTTGCACAAGCGCGGAGATGAGCTTGCGATGATGGACGCGGCCAATTGCGGCAACCCATATACCGAGGTGCGCGGCGACGCGGCCATCGCGGCGGCCCAGATGGAGTTTTTCGCCGGTCTTGTGACTGAAATGAAGGGCGACACGATCCCTTTGGGGCCGGATCGGGTGAATATGACCCTGCGCCAGCCGCTTAGTGTTGTGGCACGTATCCTGGCGTTCAATCATCCGTTCATGTTTTGTGGCGGTAAAATGGCGGCGCCTTTGGCGGCAGGGAACGCTGTCATCATCAAGCCGCAGGTACAGGCGCCTTTGACTGCATAGCGCCTGGCAGAGATTGTTTATGGCCTGATGCCCAAAGGCACATTCAACGTGTTGCCGGGTGATCTAGAGGCAGGTGCTGGCCTGGCCGAGCACCTTGGCGCTGCAAAGGTCACGCTTATTGGCTCTGTGTCGGCTGGCCGGGCTGTGATGCGAAGCGCCAGCGCTACGGGCAAACCTGTACTGCTGGAACTGGGTGGCAAGAACGCGCTGATTGCCTATCCCGACAGTGATCCGAAAAAGATTGCGGACGCGATTGTCGCTAGAATGAACTTTGGCTGGTGCGGCCAGTCCTGTGGCTCGATAAGTCGCGCATTCCTGTACGAGGATATCCACGACGAAGTCATTTCCTATCTGGCCGAGTCTGTTGAAAGATATAAGCCGGGCGTTCCGACGGATCCTGAAACCACGATAGGCACGATTGTCAGCCGTGCGCAGTTCGACCGGGTCATGGGTTTCATTGACTCTGCCAAAAGTGAGGGTGCGCGCGCCGTTACTGGCGGTTATGCGGTCACGGATAGTCCGCTGGCGAAAGGCAGCTTTATCGCGCCGACGATTTTTGCGGATGTAACGCCGCAGATGCGTATCGCCCGTGAAGAGATTTTCGGGCCAGTTCTTGCGGTTCGCAAATGGTCGGACGAAGATTCCATGCTGAACGAGGTCAATGCACTTGAGCTTGGGCTGCCCTGTGCAATTTGGACTCGGGATCTGGTGATGGCTCATCGTACGGCTGCACGCGTCGAGGCCGGGTTTGTTTGGGTTAACGAAGTCGGTCGGCATTTCCTTGGTGCCCCGTTCGGTGGGGTCAAGCAATCGGGTATCGGGCGCGAAGTAGGTATTGGCGAACTGATTTCCTTCACCCATGAAAAGAATGTGCATATCAATCTGTCGGGTCAGTGACCCGGTGCGTAGGTAATGTGCGAACGGGGTCTGGGATCCAAAAGCTTTTTCTGTATTGATTGCTTTGGCCGGGATGAGGCCATCCCTTCCTGCCCCTTTTGCAAACCGATAAGGATCTAAAAAATAATGAGCAATGTTGCGAACGTCCCCGATATCATCCTCGAACCCATGGTTCGGAACGCTATTATGGAGGACCTGGGTGCCGCAGGCGACGTGACAACCCGTTCCGTTCTGCCTGAAGGCACGCGCTACAAGGCGCAAATGCGTGCACGGCAGGACGCGGTTGTTTCTGGGATGCAGGTGGCCTCTCTCGCGTTTCGGCTGATTGATCCCAATCTTGTGGTCGAGACTGTCGTGGCGGATGGTACGGCCTGCAAAGCGGGCGATACGTTGATGCGTATAGAGGGATCGGCGGCGTCGATCCTTGCCGCAGAGCGTGTTGCCCTGAACTTTGCCGGACGGTTGTCTGGGACGGCAACCTTGACAGCGTCCTATGTTCAGGAGCTTGCGGGTACCAAGACACGTATCACCTGTACACGCAAAACCACACCGGGGCTGAAACTTGTCGAAAAGCTCGCCATTTTGCATGGCGGCGGCCACAATCATCGGTTTTCCCTGTCCGATGCGATCCTGATCAAGGACAACCATATCGCAGCGGCTGGTGGCATCAAACAGGTGCTGGAAGCCGTTCAACGAAATGTGGGTCACATGGTCGTGGTAGAGATCGAGATCGACGGTTTGCATCAGTTGGACGAGGTGCTTCAGGCCGGGGGCGCAGATGTCATCATGTTCGACAATATGTCGACCGAAGACATGGCCGAAGCTGTAAAGCGCATTGACGGGCGGGCGAAGACCGAAGCCAGCGGGAATGTGACCCTTGGCCGTTTGCGCGAAATCGCATCGGCAAATGTGGATTATATTTCCTCCGGTGCTTTGACCCATTCGGCGGGAACCGTCGATTTCGGTTTGGATTTCTGATCCTCTGAGCCGCTCCAGACCGTCTGAAATGCAAAATGCCCGCCCTTTCGGCGGGCAATGGATACCTATTGCGTACGCCTTTCAAAATGGGGCGCTGTTGCATCAACACTTCATAAGGAAAGGTCAAGACACATGACAGACCACAGGCTGTATCAGGTTGAGCGCCCAGTATCGTCGGATAGTTTGGGGGTGTGGGGTAGCGATGTATTTGCGGATATATTGCGAGGTTTGGGGGTGAGTGAAGTATGTTGCACTGAACCCGGGGTCGAGCTTTCGGGGTTTGCACGACAGCCTTGTGAACCACCTTGGCAATGAAGATCCGCAGATGCTGTTGTGTCTGCACGAAGAGCATGCGGTTGCGATTGCGCATGGCTATGCGAAGGTGGCGGGGGAGCCATTGGCGGTGATCCTGCACAGCAACGTGGGTCTGATGCATGGTACGATGGCGATCTTCAACGTGTGCTGCGACCGTGTGCCGGTTCTGATTTATGGGGCGACGGGGCCGGTTGATGCGGCGCTGGAATCGATGTTGCGTGCGGATGTAATCGCGTGGAGCGAACCGAAAGGCCCGACCTATGTGAACTTCGACGTGTCGATCCAGGAAAAGCAGCACGAGAAGGCACCGGAGTTGCCAGATTTTGCGCGTTACCAGCCGTCGCCTCCGGCGGCACCCTCGGCCGAAGGAGTGGCGCGGGCGGCAGATCTGCCGAAGAACGCCAAGGCGCTGGGGCGAAGGTTCTGACGGATATCCGGAACGGGGCGTCCTTCCCGACGGATCACCCGCAGCATCGCGGCAAACCGGCCTTCTTCATTGACGATGCGGCGGGCGCGGTGCTGCGCGAGGCGGATGTGATCCTGAGCCTGGACTGGCTGGATGTCGCGGGCACGCTGAAACTGGCGGGCGATGTGAAGGAGCAGGTGATCCAGGCGTCGCTGGATTATCAGCTGCACAATGGCTGGGGGATGGAGCATCAAGCGCTGCCTGCGGTCCGGATGTTGCGATGCATGCGATTGCCGATGCTCTGGGTGTAGGGGCGGGCGAGATGCCCGGTGATTTACCGATCAAACCTGCGCTGAACGCCCCCGATGCAGAGGTTGAGCTTGATATCATGACGCAGGCCGGGGCGCTTGGCGAAGGTCTGGAAGGTGTCTGTGCCAGCTTTGTGTGTTTGCCGTTGGGCTGGGCGGGCGAGGCGTGGCACTTCCGTCACCCACTGGACTTCGAGGGTTCGGATCGTCTGCGGACCGAAGGCTGGGAGGTCGTTCGCGGCCCCCAGATCACCCTAGGTGTTCCGCTGCGGCTGACGGAGGAACAGCGGCAGGCGCTGCTGTCGGACGTTGCTATCATCGTGGTCAGTTCGCGGTCGGGGCTGAGCGACGCGGATCTGGACGCCTCGCCACGGCTGCGGGCGCTAGTACTTCCAACGATCGGGGTGGGTGCGGGAGATCTGGGAGGCCTGTGCCGCGCGCGGTCTGATCGTGACGAATGGTGTAACGCCCGAGAACTTTTTGGGGATGCCCGAAGCGATAGGGATGCTGATGCTGGTGCTGCTGTACCGGCTGCATGAATCCGAGCGCCTGCTGCGCGAGAATGCGGGCCGACCGCAACAGATATTTGCGCGGATGGTGCGAGGCCGGGCGATCGGATTGATCGATTCGGGGCGGATAGGACCGGGTGATCGAGCGACAGTTGGCGTTCGAGCCGGCACAGATCCGGCACAGATACTGGTGCACGATCCGTTCCTGATACCGGACACCGCACCTACGGGCGTGGGGCTGGTGAAACGCGCTGAGCTTCTGGCCATGTGTGATGTTGGTGAGCCTCCATGTGCCGTTGAACGCGCTGACACGAGGAATGATCTGCGAGGCCGAACTGCGCATGATGAAGCCGGATGCGGTGTTAATCAACACCTCGCGCGGGGTTTCATTGATGAGGATGCGCGGGTGCGGGTGATGACAGCAGGACACCTAGCCGGTGCTAGGCTAGGCGTGACGGAAACCGAACCGCTGCCCGCCCGCTGCGCGGCTTCGACCGGGTGATCCTCCCCCCGCATATCCCGGGACACACCATTGAGCTCTACACCGTCTTGCCCGACATCTTCGTCGAAAACGCAACACGCATCAAGCGCGCAGAAACCCCCAAATCGAAAAATATGGAGAGAAAAAATCGAAAAGTTGTAAGCAGGGTTTGCTGCAAGATTTACGTCGGTTTGCGCGCACCGCATGTCACTAGCTGTAAAAGTAGTGACATTGTTGAGGCTTGCATCTTCGTAAGATGACAGGGATAGTCTCGGACCTGTAGAAGCCCAGAACTGATTTTGGGCAATAGATGTTTGTGGTCTGAGCATACATGAACGAAAAATCTGATTCCGCGTTGAAAGACGACGGTTTGACCCAATATAACGAGCGCATTGCTCGCTTGGTACGTCTTGCGGCAAGAGGGTTTAACCGTGCGTTGCAGCTGCGGTTACAGACGCAAAATGTGACTTTCGGGCAGTGGATATTCCTTCGAATCCTTTGGCAGGAAGATGGTTTGTCGCAACGAGAGTTAAGCGAAAGAGCACATCTGACAGAGCCTACTGCGCATACTGCACTCAGCCGAATGGAAGAGCTTGGATATATTGAACGCCGCAATGTGGCTGGGAACCGTCGTCGTCAGCATGCTTTCCTCACGGAAAAAGGTTGGGAGTTGCGGGAGCTCCTGGAGCCTTTGGCACACGAAGTGAATAACGCCGCCATCAGAGGCCTGAGTGGTGCCGAAGAGAAAACATTGCGCAAGGCCCTTGCTGTAATGATTCGAAACCTCGAAGATGATGAGGAAAAAGCTGCTTTGAGCGGTGTCCGCGTCCCACCGACCAGAAGTAACCTTGGATCCTGAAGGTCTCTTTAGCTTCATCTGCGATAGCCGGGCCTTTTAGGCTCGGGTGATTCCGTTGGGCTACTTCCGCTGAGATGTATGGTTTTGGGGAAGCTCTGAGAGAGTTCGGAATAGTCTTGTGCTAGGCCTTGGGCGTGCTGCAACCTTATGTGAGTAGGGGTTTGGATGCTCTGCGAGAGCGTTCAAGCCATTCGCAGTTCTTAACCTAAATTTTTGGACGGTGTCTCGGTTTCGATCATGGTTGACGCAAAGTTCGGTTTTTAATAATGATCTATAAGATAGATATCTAAATTTAGAAATCTATGATAATATGACAGGGAGGAAACCATGAAAAAGCAAATCAAGGCTGCCGTTGCGGCGCTGAGCATCTCCGTTATCGGGACCGGCGTCATGGCGGACAGCGTCAACGTCACGTTGTCCGGGGGGAGTCCGTCAGGTCTTTGGTCGCTGCTGGGCGCAGGGATCGACCGGGCTGTGAAGGTTGACGATGCAAGCGGTGTCGTGACCTACCAGGCCACTGGTGGCGGTTTCGCAAATATCGGTCTGCTGGGTGCAAACCGGACCGATCTGGGTCTGGCCCATGATGCAGAAATCAAGCTGGCGCTAGCGGGTGATGAGCCGTTCAAGGCGCCCATCGAGAACCTTCAGGCAATCGGGTACATGTACAACTGGGCCCCGATGCATTTCTTCATCAAGAAGTCTCTTGCCGAAGAGTATAACATCGACAGCATCGACGACTTGGCGAAGTCGGGCGCTGCAATCCGTGTGGCGAACAACAACGCAGGTAACATCGTGGCCAATATTGCCACTTTCATGCTGGAAGAAGCAGGCTATGACGAAGGAACGATTGAAGCGAATGGCGGCGTTCTGGTGCGTGGCGGTTCGTCCCAGCAGGCAGACCTGATCAGCGATGGCCGTACGGATATGGTGATCAACGGTATCTTCGTTGGGCACTCGTCGTTCCGCAAGGTTGATGAAGGCAACGACGTTGTTCTGCTGAGCGTGCCTCAGGATATCATCGAAAAGACCAATGAGCGTTTTGGCACCGGGACCTACGTCATTCCCGCCGGAAACTATAAGAACCAGACTTCCGATGTTATCACGCTGGCACTTGGCGCGATGGTAATCACCTCTGATGCCTTGCCCGAAGAAACCGGTTACATGCTGGCCAAGAGCATTGCCTCGAACATT
The DNA here is from genome assembly GCF_028890025.1 of Phaeobacter sp. PT47_59. NCBI lineage: Bacteria > Pseudomonadati > Pseudomonadota > Alphaproteobacteria > Rhodobacterales > Roseobacteraceae > Phaeobacter > Phaeobacter sp. PT47_59. Next base: position 12,725 of record NZ_JARCJL010000033.1, on the reverse strand, counting down.
GATGAAATCCGCGGCGTTCATAACGCAATGAAACAGCTCTCAACTGAGTTGCTGGTTTCGCAGAGAACGCTGCCGTTCCACCCGGGCGCGAAGCGCGCCTACATGGAGCTGGGGCTTCTCAAGTAAGCCTTCGGAAAACAATGCCGGTGCGCTGACCAAAGCGCACCGGATTCGTTTGCAAGAGTGCCTCTGTCGTGCTCTGGCCGTGCTGATCACGGGCAGTAGGATGATTTTGCGCACTCAAAGCTGACCAAACCTCACAAACATGGAAATGGTGCCAGCATGAATTTCCCTTCTCTTACCGAAACTGGACGCCGTCGGAAGCTAGAGCCACCCATGCGGACCGTCGTCATGGTTCTGGCCGCGGCGTTCGCGGCATGGGTGATTCACTCTAATCTGTTCATTATCGCAGACCCGCTCATTCAGGGGATCCTGTTCGTATCCGGGATTTTCACGATTCTCTTCTTGGCGATTGGTGCAACCGCGAAAGCGCCAGATAGCATTCCATTTTATGACTGGATGTTGTCTGCGCTCAGCTTGGCCTGCGGGATTTACTTCTATGTAAGCTCTGGCGAGATTTCGGACCGTATCAGCCTGCTGGACCAGTTCACGACGGATCAGTTGTTCTTTGGGTCGTCACTGCTGTTCCTGACCATCGAAGCCACGCGCCGGACAACTGGCTTGGGGCTGACAGGCGTTGTGATGCTGTTCCTGATTTACAACCTTTTTGGCTATCTTCTGCCGCCGCCGTTCGGGCATCGCGTCAGCGAGTTCAGCTATCTGCTCGATATTCTGATCTTCACCACAGATGGGTTGTTCGGTGTCCCGCTTCAGGTTGTGGCAAGTTACGTCTTCCTGTTCGTGATGTTCGGGACTTTCCTTGCCAAGGCTGGGGGAGGGGACTTCTTTTTCAACCTGGCGGCTCTGGTCACCGGGGGCGCACGAGGCGGCCCTGCAAAGATCGCCATCATTTCGTCGGGTCTGTATGGAACCATGTCTGGTAGCCCAACCTCGGATGTTGTGGCCACGGGGTCCATCACGATCCCGGTGATGAAGCGCTTGGGCTATAAGGCCCGGTTTGCGGGTGCGGTTGAAGTTGCGGCGTCCACGGGGGGCAGTGCCATGCCGCCGATTATGGGTTCGGCTGCCTTCATCATGGCAGAGTATTCGGGTATCTCGTACAATGCGATCGTGCTTGCCGCGCTTATTCCTGCGTTGCTGTACTATATGGGCGTGTTTACCCAGGTGCACTTCCGCGCAGTGAAATACGATCTGCGGCCTTCTCAGGATGAAATCCCGACGACGAAGGAAACGTTCAGAACCGGCTGGGTTTTCTTGCTGCCCATTATCGGGATCATTGTGGCGCTGATACTTGGCTATTCGCCGACCTTCACCGCAGGTGTCGGTGTTCTGGTGACAATCCTTGCGTCGATGATCCTCAAGCAAACGCGGATGTCGTTGTGGGCAATGGTGGAAGGCCTTGGCACAACCACCCTGCAAATTTTGCCTGTCGCTGGGGCATGTGCTGCTGCTGGTCTGGTTATTGGTGGCCTGTCTATGACAGGATTGGGGATGAAATCGGCTAACGTGATCCTGACGGTCAGTAATGCGCAGCCGCTGTTGACGCTAGTGATTGCTGCTGTGGTGACCATTGTGCTGGGCTTGGGTATGCCGACTCCGAGTGCGTATATTCTGGCGGCTGTGCTTGTCGGCCCCGCTCTTTCCAAGCTGGGTTTCCCTCTGCTGCCGAGCCAGATGTTCCTGCTCTACTATGCAATCCTGTCTGCTCTGACGCCGCCAATCGCTGTGGCTGCAATCGCAGCGTCTGCGATTGCTGATGACGATCCATTCAAGATCGCATTCTCGGCTGTGCGGCTTGCAATTGTTGGCTTCCTTCTGCCGTTCGCTTTTGTCTGGAACCCCGGCATCGTTCTTGAGCTTGGTCCGTTGGCAAATACGCTTGCTGTTATTGGTGCCGTTGCTGGTGCTCTTGCAGTCTCGGCGTCAATGGAAGGCTTTATCAAAACCCAGCTCAGCTCGTTGGAGCGAGGTCTCCTGACGATTTTTGCAATTGGCGCGGTTAGCCCGTACTTCGCGGTCTCAATTGTGTGTACCTTGCTTATCATCGCTCTGGTTGGACGACAGGCCTTGTTGAAGGAAGAAGTCCCCGCAAGCGGGTAACGTCAGCCACGTGTAATGTGCTGAATGCGAATCCAAAGTGGCCGCCAGGTTTGGCGGCTACTTGCCGTTTTGACTGAGAGACGGAAAAGTTTCAGGCCGCGTCTTTGGTTCCAATCGCGGTCTGTTCGGATGACTGTCTGCGGGCTTTTTTGCCCAAGAGGTTATTGATCAAAATACACTTCGGTGATTCTGATCGATGCAGGGAGCTGCGCAAGCGGGGTGTACGAATCCCGAGGCCATAGAACAACCAGAGAGGAACCGGCAGAGCAGATCTGTATGAACACAAGGCCCGATCATGCGCGGAATAATACCAATTGCTCGCAAACCCATAAGTAGTTTTATTTACGTGGGTTTTTCTTACTTGTGAGGTGAAGGGAATATCGCTCTGACCATTGACAGACTAAACTTAGAGAGCTAAGAATAATGGCGTTTCCCAATAAAATTTCGCAAATTCTGATGCGGCGACCTGTGGAGGAGATTCAATGCTTACACCTGAAGAAAATGAACTGCTGACGCGCGTGACCGGTGATGCACCGATGGCACGTCTTATGCGTCAGCACTGGACCCCTGTATGCCTGATTGAAGAAGTGGAAGAGCCCGACGGCAAGCCGCTTCGTGTTGAGGTGCTCGGGGAAAGCTATGTAGCGTTCCGCGACACCAAAGGGCGTCTTGGCCTGCTTGATGAACTTTGCCCGCACCGCAAGGCATCGCTGGTCTATGGCCGGAACGAAGAATGCGGGCTGCGGTGTCTGTATCACGGGTGGAAAATGGATGTTGATGGCAATGTCGTTGCCATGTCTTCCGAACCCGAAGGTAGCCCCCTTATGGATAAGGTGAAGCATCGCTCTTATCCTGTGAAAGAATGGGGTGGTTTCGTTTGGGCCTGGCTGGGTGACAAAGAAGATATGCCTGAATTCCAGCCGCCGGCGTTTGCCCCGCGCGAGGATTCGGCGATCGCTATCCTTAAAATCCGCATTCCCGCAAACTGGGCGCAGATCCACGAAGGTCAGATCGACAGTGCCCACTCGTCCTCGCTGCACTCGTCGGACATGGTTCCGGCCCGCGTGGAAGGTGCTGCTGCCGATGAAAAATCCTGGTACCGTCCCTCGACGGACAAGTCTCCGCGTATGCAGACAGAGACAACCAGCTACGGGTTCCACTATGCTGCAATCCGTACGCCGATCAAAAACGCGGCGACCCATAACTATATCCGTGTGACCGAATTTGTTGCGCCCTACTATTCGTTGATCCCACCGAACAACAACTATCGTGTGGCGGCCGTTATCGTGCCGATCAATGATGAAGAGACCGCGTTCCACTTCATCGCTTGGGATGGCCCGAATGTGCCGTCGACCGAAGAATGGCGCAAGTTTACCCATGCTGTTCCAGGAGTGGATGTTGACGACAAGTGGCGCTGCCTGCGGACTGTCGAGAACGACTTCTTGCAAGACCGTGATGCCATGAAAGAAGGTAACTTCACTGGGATCAAAGGTATTCCGAACCAAGATATCGCCATGTGGGTGTCGATGGGCGCGCGCGTTCAGCGCCATACCGATGTGCTTGGTGCTTCGGACCTGGCTATCGTCGAGTTCCGTCGCTTGATGGCGGATGCCGCCAAGAAAGTGGCAGAGGGTGGCAAAGCAATCGGCACCGATTATGAAATCCCGCAAAGCATGATCAACTCTCATGAAGGCGTTTATCCGAAAGATGTGGATTGGCGCACCTTGCTGAATACTTCGGGCAAAACAGCCGCAGCTGAATAACCGGTCCGACGTTTGCAAACAGATCCGCCCGGGGCCGCATAGACCTTGGGCGGATTTTGATTCTGGCCCTGAGCATGGTTGGTGGCCATGTTGAAATTGGCAGGAGGCAGGAGGCCGGATGCGGCAAGAAGTAAACATCGAAGATTTTCGCACCCGAGCCAGGCGGAGTTTGCCCCGTGTGGTATTTGATTTTCTGGATGGTGGTGCCGAGAGCGAAATCACGCTGCACAGGAACCGTAGCGCATTTGATGATATCCGACTCAAGCCACGTATTCTCAAGGGTGGGGATGTCGATCTCTCTGTCACGCTGTTCGGTCAGAAGTATGCGGCGCCTTTCCAAATCGGACCAACCGGCCTGAACGGGCTTTATTGGCCAGAAGGGGACTTGCACCTTGCAGCCGCAGCAAAGCAGGCCGGGGTCGCATTTACGGTTTCGACAGCGTCAAACACGACTATGGAAGAAATCGCGTAGAAAAATAATTGGCCACTTTGGTTTCAGCTGTACCCATGGGGCAAAGAAGCATTTTCCAATGCATTGATCGAACGGGCGTCGGCTGCGGGCTACAGTGTTCTTGTAATCACTGTCGACTCGTTGGTGGGTGGCAAAAGAGAGAGGGATTTGCGGCATGGTTTCGCGCATGAAATCCGCATGAGCCCCTCTGTCGTATTGGACGGATTGTTGCATCCGAGATGGTTCAAATCCGTATGGCTGAGCCAACATAGGCCGCGACTGCAAAATCTGGCGGCCTTTTAGGGGGATGATGTCAGCGACAAGGCGCTTGCCGAATTTACGCGGGCGCAACGAAACCCGAATTTTTCCTGGGACGATGTAAGGCGTCTTCGGAAGCTGTGGCAGGAGCCACTTGTGATTAAGGGGATCATGTGTGCTGAGGATGCAATGGCCGCACAACGCGAAGGCGCTGATGGGGTGGTTGTTTCCAACCACGGTGGCAGGCAGCTTGATGGAGCTCCGGCGACGATTGAAATTCTTTCAGAGATTGTGTCCGTCTTGGACCAACATATGACAGTTTTGCTTGATGGTGGTGTTCGGCGCGGCAGTGATATCGTCAAGGCGCTTGCGTTGGGGGCGGACGCTGTGCTGCTGGGCAGGGCACCTCTTTACGGCCTGGCGGCGCGGGGGCGTGCGGGGGTTTCCAGCGCGCTTTCGATTCTCGAAGACGAGATGCGCAGGACCATGATTTTTACGGGATGTCATGGCGTTTCGGACCTGTCTGAAGCAGGGGTTGTCATGTCGGCCAAGGATATTGGCGGACGAGAAGACCGTTTAGGGCCAAATATGTGATTTCTAGACACAATTAGCGCGTGGCTGGGCGGTGCGTCCAGTTGACATCTTGAACTTAGCTATCTAATTATATTTCGGAAGCGAACGGACGGGAGGACCCCATGGAGCAGATCAAAATGCGCGTCGAAAAACGGCGCGATCTGACACCTACTATTGCAGAATTCACTTTGGCTCCGGTTGGCGGCGAGTCCCTGCCAGAGTTCAACCCAGGTGCACATATCACGATCGAGACACCATCGGGTGCTATGCGCCGATACTCTCTGGTAAATGATGGGAGCGACCCAAAAGAATATGTGGTCGCCATCAAGCGAGAGCCGCAGTCGCGCGGGGGGTCTGCCTCCATGCATGAGCAAGCTGTTGTCGGGACAGAGTTGAATATCGAGCACCCGGAAAACGATTTCCCGCTGACGGATGTGCAGAAATACCTCTTGATTGCCGGCGGTATCGGTATCACGCCAATCTATTCGATGGCGCGTTATCTGGATAAGAAAGGTAAGATGCTTCGGATCATTTACGTAAGCCGGAGCGCGGAAGAATCGGCCTATCTTGATGAGCTGATGAAAGATTTCGAAGGCCGGATCATCGTGCACCACGATGACGGCGATCCGAACGCTGTCTATGATTTCTGGGACGATCTGGTGACGCCGCGCGCGACCCATGTCTTCTGCTGCGGACCCAAACCGCTGATGGAAGAAATCAAAGCTTTCTCGGGTCACTGGCCCGAAGGCCGTGTCCACTTCGAGGATTTCAAGCCTGTTGATGTGGTTCGTCAGGATGACGTTGCTTTCGAAGTCGAGCTGAAGAAAAGCGGCCAAACGGTTACTGTTCCTGAGGATCGTTCTATCCTCGAAGCACTGCGTGATGCTGGCTTCGCAACAAGCAGTTCTTGCGAAAGTGGCACGTGCGGTACTTGTAAAACCCGCCTACTGGAAGGCGAGGCAGATCATCGTGATATGGTGCTGATGGAAGAAGAAAAAGGCAGCCAGATCATGATTTGCGTTTCGCGCGCCAAATCCGGGAGGCTGGTTCTTGACCTCTGATCCCGTTCGTCTTGGCGTGGCGGGGCTTGGGCGTGCTTTCATGCTCATGGTGCCTTCGTTTGATGCCGACACCCGTGTGAAGCTGACGGCTGCCGCCGCCCCAAGGGAGGAAAGCCGCGACGCATTCGAAAAAGAGTACGGTGGCACAGGGTATGCCACCGTCGAGGAATTGTGCGCAGACCCTGACGTTGAGGCCATTTACATTGCGACGCCGCACCAGATGCATGTGGATCATGTGTTAGCTGCGGCGCGCGCGGGCAAACATATCCTTGTCGAAAAGCCGTTGGCCGTTTCGATGGAGGATGCCGAAGTAATGGTGTCCGCAGCCAAGGAGGCTGGGGTGCATTTGATAGTTGGGCCGAGTCACAGTTTCGACCCGCCGGTTGAATTGGCCACGCAACTTATTTCCAGCGGAAAGTTCGGTCAGTTGCGCATGATCCAGGCCTTTAACTATACGGACTTCCTCTATCGTCCGCGTCGCCCGGAAGAGCTGCGAACCGAAGAGGGTGGGGGCGTGCTGTTCAGTCAGGCGATCCACCAGATTGATGTGGTTCGCAGGCTTGCCGGCGGCATGGCCGAAAAAATTTATGCCATGACGGGCGCATGGGATCCCAAGCGCCCGACCGAGGGCGCATTCACTGCACTGATGAATTTTGCCGGGGGGTGTGTCGCGAACATGACGTACTCGGGCTATGCGCATTTCGACAGTGATATCTGGATGAACAATGTCGGAGAGCTTGGACAGCGTAAATCAGAAGGGGCTTACGGTGGAGCAAGGCGTGCTTTGCTGGATCTCAACCCTGATGACGAGGTCCGGCTGAAAACTACACGAACATTCGGCAGCGGCACGACGATTGAGGCTGAACATAACGAACATTTCGGTCCGGTGATCGCGCTTTGTGACCGTGCCGATCTGCGACTGACCCCGGATGGGATAGAAGTGTTCGGTGACACCGAACGCGGCTTTATCGAAGCCAAATTCGGACCGGCACCACGCAGAACCGTTCTGGATGCGCTGGTGGATGCCGTGCGTCATAACAAGGCCCCCGACCAAACAGGGGAATGGGGGCTGGCAAGCCTGGAGGTTTGCCACGCGATCTTGCAATCCGCAGAGACCGGACAAGCGGTCGATCTTCAGCGGCAATGTAAAACAAATCACTAGGAGCCGACAGGATGAGCAATCTCAAACTTTCCCTTGCAATGGGTAACTATGACCGCACACGGGCAATCGTGGATGGGCGTGTTCAGATCGACGGAGTAGACCCGGTTCCGATGCTGTTGTCGCCGGAAGAAATGTTCTTTCGCGCGTTCCGCCACGAGGCTTTCGATATCAGCGAGATCTCGCTGTCGTCCTATTCGATTTCGGTTGCCCGAGGGAATCCGCATTATGTGGCAATCCCGGTCTTCCTGAGCCGTGCGTTCCGTCACACCTCTGTCTATATCCGCACGGACAAAGGGATTAACAAACCAGAAGACCTGAAGGGCAAACGTATCGGTATCGCCGAATATCAGCTTTCAGCTAACGTTTGGGTGCGTGGTATCCTGGAAGAGGAATATGGCGTTAAGCCCTCGGATATCATCTGGGTGCGCGGCGGCATGGACACACCCGGCCGGCCTGAAAAAATCAAGGTTCAGTTGCCCGATGACATTCGTATGGAGGAAGCCCCAGAAGGTAGCACGCTGAACAGCATGCTTGAAGCGGGTGAAATTGATGGCTTTATCGGGCCGCGCTGGCCGCGTTGCTTTGCTGAACGTCATCCGCATGTTGGGCGACTGTTCGCAGACAGCATTACAGCGGCGGAATATTACTTCGAGAAAACCAAAATCTTCCCGATCATGCACGTACTGGGCGTACGCCGGAGCCTGGCAGAAGAATACCCGTTCTTGCCCGCGGCATTGCTCAAGGCATTTACGCAGTCAAAACGGTTGGCCGAAGAGGCCCTTTCGGACACATCTGCCACCAAGGTGACGATGCCCTTCGTGGAGGACAATCTCAACCGTGTCCACGCGCTGATGGGGGATGACCCTTGGAGCTATGGCGTCAGTGGAAATGCGCATGTGCTCAACAAGTTTTTGGACTACCACGTAAGCCAGGGCTTGTCGCCGCGCCGTGTGGAGATCGAAGAGCTGTTCCATCCGTCGACCCTGGAAGCCTATAGCCTGTAAGAGGAATGCCGAGAATGGAAGATTATCAACCTGGCGACATTGTTGAGATCGAAACATCTGCTGGTTTGGCTTATGTGCAGCTTACGCATACGCATCCCAGCTATCCCCCGGTCGTGAAGTTCTTGAAAGGCCCATTCCAGAAACGGCCCGAAGCTGTAACCGTTCTGGCACGCGAGGCCTCGCCCATCGCGATGGTGCCTTTGAGTGGTGTTCTGAAAAAGCTCGGGCTGAAACACGCCCGGGTGGGTACGGTTGAAATTCCCCGTGCTGAAAGGGAGTTCCCAATTTTCAGAATGCCCATTCGGGATAAGAAGGGCGAGATCATTTACTGGTGGTTCTGGGATGGCAAGGGGCTGACATACACGACAGAGCTTATGCAGCAGCAGGAAAAGCTGCCCATGCGTGAAATCATGTCGGCAGAACGCTTCCTGGATCAGCTTGTCGCGGATGAATAGCGCCGCTCTTGTTGCCCGATTAGACCAATGACTGCTGGCTTTGGTGGTCTGATGGCCGCGTTTGGTGCGTTTTGTTATGCGCTTAGCTCGGTCGCAATTGCCAAAAGCTCTCAATCCGCCCAAGGGCGCGGGAATGATGTTCTGCTGTCAGTGTTGATGACAGGTTTCGTTTCCGGTGCCCTTTGGCTGGTTTGGGGGCCAGAGCTGCCTTCTGTTAGCCAGCCCGTACTGATCGGGGTGGCCTATTTTGTGCTGGCGGGTGTTCTGGGGAATGTGGTTGGCCGCCTGACGTTGTTTCGGTCGGTGGAGCTGGCTGGCGCGATCGAGACAGGCTTCATCCGGCGTCTGATTCCTGTTTTTGCAGCGATTTTCGCATTTCTCCTGCTTGGAGAGGTGATTACGACTTCTATTGTGATTGCGTTTATTCTGGTGACAGGTGGCGTGTTGATCATGATGACTCGCAAGTCCGCCAAGGCGGTATCGACCCTGGTCTCTACGGAACCTTCGCCACAGGACAGGACCAAGGGTCGGGTTTTGGCGCTTGGCTCTGCTGCGGGTTATGGTGGCTCCTTCGTAGCGCGCAAACTCGCGATGCAGACCTTGCCTGATCCGCTGGCCGGGGTGTTCATTGGTGCGTTGACGGGATTGGTATGGTTCGTTGGGTGGGGGCTTTTTCGATTGCGTGGCCGGGTAGGGCTTTCATGGAGGTTGCATAAGCCAAGCGGGTGGCAATTGCTGGCTGGTGGTGCGATGACAATCGGACAAGTCGCACTGTTTTTCTCGTTGATGTTCACCAGTGTGACCGTCGTTGCCATCATGTCATCTATCGAGATGTTCTTTGCAGCCTGGCTTGCTGGGCATATCTTCAAAACCGAAAGACGGCCTGGCCCCAGGTTCTACATTGCGGCTGCTCTGGCTGCGACGGGGGTCATCATCCTTGCGATTGCTCCGACGCTTGAGTGAACGCCGAGGGACGGTCAGCTATGTGAAAGGTTGCTGATCAGCTTGTCCATCGCCGCAAAGAAGACGGTAAGTTCGTCTTCGTCAAATCCCTGGGATGCTTGATTTGTTGCAAGGCGGGCCGCCTGCATTGATCCTCGCACACTGAAGTGGTCCGCCGTTATGTTTAGGAAAATGGAGGATCAGAATGGCTACGAAGAGACACAAGCCGGAAGAGAATGTCACGAAGCTGCGGCAGGTTGAAGTGCTTGTCGGGCAAGGCATGTCCCGGGTGGATGCGATCCGCAAGGTTCGCATTACAGAGCAGACTTATTATCGCTGGCGCAAGCAGTACGGGGGTATGGGAACCGACCGGCTCAGGGAACTGAAGCGCCTCCAGAAAGAGAACGAACGGTTGAGAAAACCCGTCTCGGATCTGACGTTGGACAAGCTGATCCTGGCGGAGGCGCCAAAGGAAAACTTCTGAGCCCCGCTCGCTGCCGTGCCTGCATCGATCACGTCCGCACCCGGTTCCATCTGTCAGAGAGACGCGCCTGCCGTGTCCTGGGGCAGCACCGATCCACACAGAGGAAAGTGCCGCATGGCCGTGCCGATGAGGAGCGTCTGGTCGCGGACATGATCGAACTGGCGCGGCAGTATGGCCGCTACGGCTATCGTCGGATCGCCGCTTTTCTGAGACATGCGGGCTGGGAGGCGAACGACAAGCGGGTCGAGCGCGTATGGCGGCGAGAGGGGCTGTAGGTGCCAATGAAGCAACCGAAGAAGGGACGGCTCTGGCTGAATGACGGATCCCGTGTCCGGCTGCGCCCTGAGTATCGCAACCACGTCTGGAGCTATGACTTTGTCCACTGCCGGACGCTCAACATCCTGGACGAGCATAGCCGGGAATGCCTAGCGATCAAGGTGAAGCGCAAGCTGAACTCGGATGACGTGATCGATGCCTTGAGCGACCTGTTCATCATGCGGGGTGTGCCGTCTTACATCCGGTCTGACAACGGCCCGGGGTTCGTGGCTCAGGCCGTTCAGGATTGGATCAGGGCCGCCGACGCCAAGACTGCCTACATCGCGCCCGGGTCACCTTGGGAGAACGGCTACTGCGAAAGCTTCAATGCCAGGTTCCGCGATGAACTGCTCACGGGAGAAGTCTTCTACGGCTTTCGGGAAGCGGAAATCCTGATCGAGCAATGGAGGAAACACTACAATACCAAACGACCACATAGTGCCTTGATATCGCCCACCCGCCCCGGAAACCATCGCTCTGATGGACCCGAGACCGGTCATGCACTAACAATCAAACCGGACCACGCAGGTGGGGCTGATCATGAACTGATCCCATGCTCTCGGCACACAACCGCCTTCGAAATGTCGCTCTCCTGCTTCTTCAGGATCGCGATGATCTGTTCTTCGTTGAACCGTGATCGCTTCATTCTTCCGTCTCCTTCGTTGGGACGGATTCTACCTCAAAACGGAGGAGGAAACGGGTCTCAGGTCAGACATTCCGTTCCTCGACGAGATTGAAGCGAACAAGAAAGGGTGATCAAGCATCCTGCACTCCTCATGAAGCGGAATGTAGGGCTTGTATCACCAGGGGACTGGGCAGCTTGCTTGCCCAGTCTTTTCTTTGTCGGGATGCAGGGCGTGTACTGTTCCTCATAAAATCATAGACTTCTAAGATTGTGATTGCTAGTTTGCCTATGAAGTTCGAATTGTGAGGATAAAATGAGCATCAAGAACATCCTTATTGCACATTCCGGTAGCGCAGGCTTCCCAAGCAGCGTTAAGCACGCGGCAAAAATCGCCGCAAAGCACGATGCATGGCTGACTTGTGTCTATGGGAACGCATCCTCGTATTTCGAGCATGTTCTTGGTTTGACAGAAGATCTTCTCGACAAGCTTGGCAGTGCAAGAAACGAGAAAATTGCAGCAGCACGTGATCTGTTCCAACAGGCGGCTGCCGAGGCAGGCCTTGCAGAGCGGTCCCGCTTTATTATGCCGAATGAGATTGGCAAAATCAACTTGCCAGAGCTGGCGCGAAATTTCGATTTTGTCGTTACCGGCTATCATTCCAACCTGCCAACAGATGAGTTTCGGGCCGTCAGCCCGGATATGATGTCATTGCAGAGCGGCCGACCCGTTCTTGTGGTTCCGAATGGATATTCTACGGATCAGCTTGCATCGCATGCACTTGTCGCATGGGACGGAAAGCGTTCTGCGGCCCGGGCGCTCAACGATGCAATGACGATCCTCGAGGAAAAGCCGCGTCGGGTGACAATACTAAGTGTTGGGTCTAGCTTTCCGAAAATGCCGGAGGGGGCGGATATCTTGACGCATCTGAAGCGTCATAATGTCGACGCAGAGCATGTTACCCGTCCAAAAAGCAAGGGCGGTATCGCCGAGGTTATTCAAGAGACGGCCAGAGAACTGGACGCAAAGTTAATCGTGATGGGGGCGTACGAACATAGCAAGTTCTCTCAAGACCTTTTTGGTGGTGTCACGCATGAGGTAACGAGGACCAGTAAAGTTCCGGTTTTTATGTCTCACTAGTACCCTGGCGAGGTATGTTGAGGATTGGTGTCGCTTCCTGCCGGGAATAGTTGTCAAAACTTCGTGGCGGGGCATGGCAATATCAATCACCGCCAAAACGGGCTCGGCCTGTGCAATACTGTTACCGGCCATGGTCGGTCTGCCTTGCGGTGTAGTTTGTGCAAAACCACTGTAGGGACCTGAAACCCGGCTATGATCGCCTACTGCGCAATCTGTGGGCTCCGCAGGCAATCATAGGGCATTGCCAAGTTGATCACGGGGTTCCGTCGGGATAGGCGGTCATCATGAAAACCGTGCCGACAATTCGACGCCT
>NZ_JARCJL010000032.1:0-39132 GCF_028890025.1 Phaeobacter sp. PT47_59 | reverse complement strand
GCCGTGGTTCTCGAACTTGATGCCCTCGGGGAGCGAGGTCAGGCTGCGCAGATCGACGGAGCCGTGGTTCTCGAACTTGATGCCCTCGGGGAGCGAGGTCAGGCTGCCCAGATAGACGTAGCCGTGGTTCTCGAACTTGATGCCCTCGGGGAGCGAGGTCAGGCTGCGCAGATCGACGGAGCCGTGGTTCTCGAACTTGATGCCCTCGGGGAGCGAGGTCAGGCTGCCCAGATAGACGTAGCCGTGGTTCTCGAACTTGATGCCCTCGGGGAGCGAGGTCAGGCTGCGCAGATCGACGGAGCCGTGGTTCTCGAACTTGATGCCCTCGGGGAGCGAGGTCAGGCTGCGCAGATCGACGTAGCCGTGGTTCTCGAACTTGATGCCCTCGGGGAGCGAGGTCAGGATGCCCAGATAGACGGGGCCATGGTTCTCGAACTTGATGCCCTCGGGGAGCGAGGTCAGGCTGCCCAGATCGACGGGGCCATGGTGCGTCACGACCACGCCGGACCCTTCTACCTTATGCGCGTATCCGCGAGCTTTCAGAACGTCGATAAACTCTTGCTTGGCCATTTGAAATTACTCCGCTGCGTGTTGGTAGCTGGTGAAGGCGCCGCCGTTGCGGGTCGCTTCTTCGGACCGGTCGTAAATCCGCACAGCTTCATCACGCAGGTCAGAGACAGCAGCCATCAGGTCGTCGTCGTTGTCGGTCTCGACCATGAGCGCATAGAGGCTTGCCAAAATGTCTGCGGCCAGCTCGTCGCCCTGGCGGTCAATGACCTTGGCGAGGTCTGCGGCTTTCTCTGGGGTAATGAGCATGTCGGTTCTCCCTTTGCTTGAGAACCAATGTAGTTGCCAAGCTGGCAATCGTCAAGATAATAAAATGCCGGACTGGCAATTCTTTTCAAGTCAAGTAATCTGCCCGTGTATTTGACGCAGGCATTTGAAAGGAATCCTACCGATGATTGATTGGTTTTGGCTGGGCATGGAAAAAGAGCGCGACCTTGCAGTCCGCGCCCTGATTACGGGTGAAAGCTTGGACTCGCTTTATGCGTCCAGCCCGGCTCGGCGCAGCTTCTCAACCGTGTCAAACTCCATCCCGGAAATCCGCCCCAAGATTATGAAGTCCAGGCTAACGCCAAATCGGTCAACCAATCGGGACGCTTTGTCGTAAGGTATCGCCCGCTGTCCACCCTCAAAGCGGGACCAGTGGCTGCGCTCTATTTCGAGCATATCGGAGATTTCAGACTTCGACAGCCCAAACGCCTCACGAATAAGGCGTAGCCGCCCGCCGATGGCGGTTGGGGCCATCGTCTCGGCCATGGTGTGGTGGGCGGTGTTTGGCATGGCGAGAAACTGCGCCAGCCCGGATTTTTTATCAATTACCTTGTTGGCATCTTGACGGATTGCCAAATCGGCAATAGTGTTCGGGTATGGAGAACATTGCATCATTCCGAGACATCATCGAGCTTTGGCCCAGCCGCTCCTCTATGGCTGCTGACGCAGGGGTTTCGCTTATGGCGGTCCACAACTGGTGGCGTCGGGACCAGATCCCCGGAAAGTATGACGCCGCTTTGATTGACGCGGCCTCTCAGAGGAACATCCCGCTTCACTGGCGGCAACTTATGGATTTGCGGTCTGAGCCGTCTCGCCAGAGTGGCAACTGCGCCGCCTGACCCCCTTCCTATGCCCAATACCGCTTCCATGCTCACAACCTGGTGGCGGCCCTGAGAAACCCCAAGGAAACGAGGTTGCACATGGCCCAGTTGCGCGACTTGGTGAACGCCCAGATGGCGGCGCTGATCGACGGCTATTTCGGCTGCCTGGACGCGGCGGCGGAAACCATCAACGCCCGCACCGGCGGGACGCTCTGCAAGGGCACCCTGTCCAAGCGTCTGTCCGGCCAATACGGCTGGCCGGTCGATGAGGTCGCCGCGCTGGAGGACGCCGCAGGGCGTCACCCTGTCACCCGTGCTCTATCCCGGCGCCTGAACCCCGATGAGCGCACTGCCAGCGGATCCATTCTGGCGCAGGCCGGGGCGATCAGCAAGGAAACCGGCGAGGCGGTCAGCGCCATCCTCGCCGCCCAACAGAGCGCCAGCGCGAAGGACTGGGCCGCAGCCATCGCGGAGATCGATGAGGCGGCAGATGCCCTAATTGCGGCCCGCTCTTTTGCCGAAGCCCACATGAACGGAGGGAGCAATGCCGGTACGACAGAATGACGTGATCGACCGCCTCAAGGCGGGTGAGACGATTATCCGCGTCCTCCCCAAAGGGGACACGGAATCCGAAAAGCCCTACCAGTACCTATCTGGGGGGGGGGCGAGTAACGGCAGCCACCTTCGCCAAGCTTCAGCCCAACCTCTCAGCCGTCAGCCACGGCCTGTTCCCGGATGCGGAGCCGCAGGAACTGAGGTGGCGTGATGGCTGACCAGATCGAGATTAGAGACTGCGGCGAAATCAGGTGCAACCATCTGACAGTCGGACAGATTACCTGGGCTGCCGGTGTTTTCAGCGAGTTCTCGGGCTACTGGTTCCCGGACCATGACCCAAGCGATGCCCTGATTGAGGGGCTGATTGAAGAGATCGAAAGCCTCACCGCCGAAAATAACGACCTAGAGGATCAAGCCGACGGGGCCAAGGAGGAGGCCAGAGAGGCATCGACTGCACTGACTCAGCTTAGGGATGAGGTTCGCGCCTTTCTTGCGGCGGGTTCTGCGTGCAGCGTTTCGATGGATCGGCTGGCTGATGCACTGGAGGCGTCCGGTGGCTGACCCCTACATCAAATCAATCCCAAATGGGGCCGATGGGACGCTCCATTTCGTGATGGACAAGGCGGGGTTTGAGCTTTTCGAGCGCCTGCTTTCGCGCGCCAATCCTGCGCCAGCTGACAGCCCCGCCAACTTCGCCGCCGTCAAGGATCGCATCGTCGGGGCCTTCATCCTAGGGGCAATCCAGATGGGCTGGGAGAGCAAGCACAGGGGGAAGCCCAAATGACAGACCTCATCCTAGCCCGTGCAGAGCGCCTGTGCCTTCTCAGGGCCGCTCACAAGGCCAGACGGAGCCACCGGCGCACATCTGCACTCATGTCCCGCCTGCGCGCTGTCACGGCCCGTATCGCGGCAATGGAGGGGCGGAATGGGTAGAGGGTACGCCGCCAAGGTTGACGCGAACCAAGGCGAGATTGTCGCCGCTCTTCGCCGCGCTGGCGCCAGCGTCACCCCAACACACGCCGCAGGGGAAGGGTTCCCGGATCTGGCCGGGGGCTTTCGGGGCGAAACATTCCTGATCGAAGTCAAGGACGGGGCCAAGCCGCCGAGCGCGCGCAAGCTGACCCCGGATCAAGAGAAATGGCATGCCACGTGGCGGGGCCAAAAGGCGGTCGCATCGACTGTGGCCGAGGCCCTGGCCGTGATCGGCATCGAACTGCGGGGTGAAATCTCATGACCGCAGCAAAGAAACAGCCCGCCGAGGAACTGGCATTCCAGGGCGGGCCCAACCAAGGCGCAATCACAGGAGAACCGCGCATGGCTTTGAACAAAGATACCACCAAACCCGGAAAAGACAATGGCTGGCGGTCAATCGGGCAGATCGCGCATAAGCTGGTGGAGGCGCGGAAATGAGCGGCTTCAAGGACAGCCAGGAGGCCAATTTCCGGCGCATGGTGCGTCAGGCAGTCCGCAAGGGCGATTTCACCAAGGGTGAGCGGGACGTGACGCTTACTGTGATCAACATGTGGTTTCACCACAAGGGCGGCCCGAAGCCATACATCCATCCGGGGCGCGAGAAGATCGCGAAAAAAGCTGGCGTCACCGTCAAGACCGTTTCCCGCTGCCTTTCGATGCTGCGCTCTGCTGGCGTTCTGGTGGCCGTGAATGGCCTGTCCGGCGGCGGAAAGATCGCGACAAAATACACCGTGAATGTGTGGTCCCTGATGACGCTTTGCGGCTGCGATTGGGTGGACGAATTCATGCGCGGCAGGGGTGAAAATGTCCCACTGTCCAGCGCCGAAATGTCCCACTGTAGGCGGGACAAAATGTCCCACAGTAATATAGGTACGTTCAAACCCGCCTTTGCCAAAGGTGGTTCCAATGCTTGATCTGTTCCATTCCAGCAATAACCCGCAGCCCAAGACCCTGCGCAAGCACCAAGCCAAGGCAATCGAACTGATCCGCAATTCTCTGGCTAAGGGAAATACTCGGGTCGTCTGCGAAGCAGCTACCGGATTCGGCAAAACGCTGACAGCCGCGAAAATCATCGAAGGCGCCCTGGCGAAGCGGAACAAGGTTATTTTCACCGCACCGGCCATCAGTCTGATCGACCAGACCGTGACCGCCTTCGAAAACGAGGGTATCCGCGATATCGGCGTGATGCAGGCGAACCACCCGCGAACCGACAGCTTGGCGCGTGTCCAGGTCGCATCGGTTCAAACGCTGGCGCGCCGCGAAATCCCCGAGGCATCGCTTGTGATCGTGGACGAATGCCACCTGCGGGCAAAGGTCATCGAGGACATGATGGCAGAGCGCCCGGACGTGTTTTTCATCGGCATGAGCGCAACGCCCTGGGCGCGCGGCATGGGCTTGCTGTGGCAGGACAAGGTTACGCCGATCACGATTGGGGAACTGATCGAGCATGGTTATCTATCCGAATTCACCGTGTTTGCGCCGGACGTGCCGGATCTGTCTGGCGTCAAGACCGTGGCGGGAGACTACCACGAGGGCGAGGTGGCAGACGTGATGGAGGGCAAGGCCCTGATGGCGTCTGTGGTCGAGACATGGCTGGCACGCGGCGAGAACCGGCCCACGCTGCTGTTCGGCGTGAACCGGGCGCACGCCAAGCAGCTTTCGGAGGCATTCGAGCGCGCCGGGGTGGCAACGGCCTACGTGGACGCCTTCACCGACAGCGTTGAACGGCAGGTGATTGCCCGCCGGTTCAAGGCTGGTGAGGTCAAGGTGGCCTGCTCCGTGCGCACCCTGACAACCGGCGTTGACTGGCCCGTTTCCTGCATCATCGACGCGGCGCCCACGAAATCTGACATGCTTCACGTACAGAAAATCGGGCGCGGCCTGCGGGTCAACCCAGGCACCGAGGATCTGCTTGTGCTGGATCATGCGGGCAACAGCCTGCGCCTCGGTCTGGTAACGGACATTCACCGCGGGAAGCTGGACGCCACAAAGCGCGGTGAGCGCCAGCCTGTCGAGCGCAAAGAGAAGCTGCCCAAGGATTGCAGCGAGTGCGGCGCCCTGCACACCGGCCTCACGTGCCCCAACTGCGGCCATGAGCGCAAGCCTGTGGCTGGCGTCGAGACTGTTGAGGGCGATCTGGTCCAGGTCACCGGCAAGAAGGCCCCGGCGACGAAAGAGGAAAAGCAGCGGTTTTTCAGCATGGCGCTGTGGATGGCCGGGCAGCGCGGATACAAGCCCGGTTGGGCAGCCAATAAATACCGCGAAAAGTTCGGCGTGTGGCCGCGTGGGTTGGAACAGGTGGAAGCGCCTGCCGACCAAGCATTCCTGAACTATGAGAAGTCGCGCCGGATCGCCTGGGCCAAGCGCAAAAGCGCAGAGCAGAAGGGGGCGGCCTGATGTTCCACGACAAAACAGAGCATGCCGCAAAAGGCAAATGGCGGGGCATCCTGCTTGAACTCGGTCTGCCCGAAACCTGCCTGCATGACCGTCACGGCCCATGCCCGATGTGCGGCGGGAAAGATCGCTTCCGCTGGGACAACCGGGAGGGCAGGGGAACGTACATTTGCAGCCAGTGCGGCGCGGGCAGCGGCATGAACTTGGCGATCGAGTACACCGGGAAGCCGTTCAGGGAGGTTGCCCGCCTAATTGATGATCTGCTCGGCAACGTGAAGCCTGATACCGTGCAGCCCCGCCAGCCGATGAGCGATGAGAAGCGCCGCGATATTCTCAAGCGCACCTACTTGGAGACGCAGGAGGTGCAGCCGGGGGATCTGGTGCATCGCTACCTTGAATCGCGGGGCGTGGATGAAATGATCTATGCGCCTGCGCTGCGGTTCGCGCCGAAGCTGCGAGACGGGGAAGGAGGCATTCGCCCGGCGATGGTCGCAATGATCGGCGTTCCAGGGGAAGACCGCTTTCGCTCCATGCACCGCACGTTTCTCAAGCCTGATGGCTCTGGCAAGGCGGAAATGGCATCCCCCCGCAAGATCATGCCTGGGGAGTTGCCGGAGGGCGCTTGCGTGATGCTGTCCGATTACGTGCCCGGCGGCCCGCTTGGGATCGCTGAGGGGATCGAGACAGCCATGAGCGCGTCGGCCCTGTTCGGCATGCCGGTGTGGGCCGCGATCAACAGCGCGATCATGAAGAAATGGGCGCCGCCGGAGGGCTGCACCGAGGTCGCAATCTTTGGCGACAACGACCCGAAATATGGCGGGCAGGCTGCGGCCTGGGCGCTGGCGCATCGTCTGGCGGTGAAAGGCATCCGCGTGACGGTGCATATCCCCGATCAAGCCGGGGTCGATTTCAACGATATTCTGATGAGGAAAGCAGCATGACCCTTTTCAACCCCATTGACCCCCGCCGCCTGGTTGTGAATCGCGTCCAGAAGCCGACCAAGCCGCTGCAGCAGTATTCCGCGGTAGAATCCAAGGCGCTGGAGGATCACTACATCGCCTGTATGAAGCTTCTCGGCGTCGGCAAGAAGAAGCTCCCGCGCTCGGCAACAGGCGGACGCCAGACAGGGCTGGCCGACAGGGTGCTGCAGCACATCCATGGCCGGTGGATGACCTGCGCGCAGATCGCCAAGGATCTGGAGGTGGAGCGCAAAGACGTCTCCAATGCGCTCGGCACCCTCGGCAAGGGCGGCTACGTGAGGACAAAGGGCCTCGGGGTGCGCGCGGAGCACTATGGCCTCAAGCCGATGACGAACCGCGCGGCCAAGGCAAAGGAGACCGGCGCACGATACGCCCTGATCCTCAGCAAGATCAAAGCCCCGATGACCATAGCCGAGATTGCGCGCGAGACCGGGCTGCCATCGCACAGGGTCCGCAACTCCATGGCCCAGCTATCGGGAGATGGCCGGGTCCAGCGCATCGACGCTTCCGAGCTTGGCATGGCCCCCTCGGTCAAGTTCCTCTACGGCCCGGCGGAAGGGGGTGCGGTGTGATGGAGGGAGAGCAGCGTAAAGAGACACCCCGTGAACGCGCCAAGCGCCTCATGATCGAGGTTAGCGGCAGCAGCAAGGAGACCTACTCCAAGGGCGACGTTAAGACCATGCTGAACAGCATTGCGGGTGCGTCTGATGGCCCTGGCCGGGCTGCAGGCCCTATCAGCGATGAAGGTTGCCGCGCCCCCGCCTGCCTGGACGAATTGCGACGGGGTGACGTCTTTATTGCCAAGGCCGTTGGCGGCAAGGTGCGCCCGTGGATTGTTCTACGTGTGACTGACGATGTGGTGACGGCTGTTTCTATGTCTTCTGGTGACAGCGCGCCCAACATGGTTCGATCTGAGTGCAGGTATTGGCCTGGGGGTTGGATCGGCTCAACACTGGCGCAGTTCCCCATCGAGAAGGCGCTGGCAGAGGTCACGCGGCCATATACGAACCTGCCACACCTGCGCGCGGTGGAGCGAGAGGCGTACAGGCGAATGGGGGCGGTCCTCATTGGCCCATCCAGTATCTCCGAAATCCGTTTCGCAATGGGAGGTGCAGCATGACCCGTCTTGAAGCACTGAAAGAGCTTGCGGCGAAAGTGGAGGCTGGGACGTGGGACGAGGTTAGCGAAGCTTTCCCGCTGCCCGCGCTCACATTCCCGAACTTTGGGCGAGCCTACCACGGCTCCCTAGACGCAGCCAAGGCGCTGCACGATGCCTTGTTGCCCGCAAGCTGGATAGTTTTCAGCATTGACCAAGACAGCGCTCGCAGATGGTACGTTACTCTATCTGACACGACAGGCAGGGCCGGGACAATTCCACACACTGGACATCGCAGTAACCCCGCCCGCGCATGGATCCTAGCCATCCTCCGCGCCCTCATTGCACAGGAGGAAAGCGAATGACTGTCGAATTTCTGGCTATCGGAGCAGCTTTGATCTGGTGGACGCTTGCTGTGGTGATTTTCGTGACACTGGCCGACCAGAGAGACAGCCACATTCAGGAGGTGATTGCTGTGGCTGCGATGTGGCCCATTTTCACGGCGGTGTGGGTTCCTGTTCTGCTCTGGCGCATCCCTTTCAGAACCGCGAAGGCAATTCGAACCGACCTGAGAAATCGCAAGCTGCTTGGTGAGTTCAACGAGTGGCTGGAGCGCCGGGATCAGGACGCACAGCCGCAGGAGGAAAGCGAATGACCTGGTATCTCGGCATCACCACCACCCGCCACATCGCCCCGCACCCTGGGGCCGAGAAGGAGCGCGGGGAGTTCGCCGTTGAGCGCCAGCTTCACCACCTCGGCATTGAGGCCCACGCTCCCCGCAAGATCGAGTTCAAGCGGGTGGGCAAGAAGCGCCGCCCGGACCCGATCACCTCGCCCTATCTGCCGGGCTACATCTTCGCGCAGATCCCGGCGGAGCTTTTCGCAAAGGCCATCCAATGCAACGGCCTGCGCCCGACCATGCTGGCGATCCCCCCGCAGGAGGTGCGCCTTCACGTGCTGCGCTTCCTCGACCGGGTAGCGCGGGAAAACGCAGAGGCCGAGCGGATCATCGCCAACAACGACCGGGCGGCGATGTGCCAGTTCGACGCGGGGCAGGCGCTTGAGGTGCTGGCAGGGCCGTTCCAGGAGCGGGCCGTTCGGTTCATTCGGATGGTTCAGGCTGCGCACGATATGCACCCGATGATCGAGGCGGAGGCGGATTTCTTCGGGCGCGCGGTCAAGGTGAAGGTGGACCCGCTGGATGTGAAAGGGGCGGCGTGATGGACAAAATAATTGCGTATCTGCTGGAGCGCCCCATTCTTAGCGCTGCTATTTCTGTCTTGGCATTGGCTGACATGGCAAACTGCATCAGACTGGGGCACATGGATTGGCCGATCCCGGCCATTGCCGCTTTCAGTCTGGCTTACCTAGTGCAGCCCACAAACGCTTGAACGCTCCACCAGATATGGTATGATGCGGCATCTACCGAATTGCGCATGTATCGCGAGGCTTCGGGCCAGCCATGTGGCGTACCGGGCGGTATAACCCGGGAACACCTGCCGATTTCTAGGCGGGTGCGTAAGCTATTCGCCGGAGGCATGATGTTTCGTCCGTTAATGTCGATGTTCAATAAAAGCGAAAAGGCAGAACCTTCCGTAGTGAAGGATCATCGCGGCAAGGTGTTGCGGCAGGCAGCGTTGGGCCAAGGGGTGTGGGTCAAAGACAGAGACATGCACCCGCAAGCAAATATCGGCGGCAGACTGTACCGGACAAAAGCTGGGGATGTTCTTTTCTACGCAGGTCTCGGAATGGCACACACACCAATAGACGCTTGGTTCTTCCCGAGCGAGACCTGACAGGCGGGGAAAGACCCGCACGGCCGCTTTCCTGACGTTGCCCTACCTAGGCTCTGCGCGGTCTGGGATTGGTGCAGCACTTAGGGCTTCGTCACGAGCGCGGACGGTTCGCAGCCAAAAGCTCCCCCGGTGCGGCCTTCAAGCCCCGCGGTGCGTCAGCGCTCAATCCCCCACACAGGAGGCAGCCAATGCCCGATCTGATCTATTCATACGTTGCGGCCATCCGTGCTATTGGCGCAGACCTCCCCGCAGGATGGCAAGACGACCCGGCCCCCATGCAGATCGCCAAGCTGGATGACGCATGGCGCAAGGCCGCAAAGGCATAACCGCATTTCACCCCGCAACCTTGCACCGGCACCACCCGCCACCGGACAGAACCACATATGCGCCGCTGCTTCGGCGTAAACAGCGCGCGGGGTAGCCTACGGGCCGCATTTTTGCGCTGAATATGAGGGCGGCGGGTGACATAACCGCACAAAACAGAACATCGCCCACCGGCTGGACACCAGCCAAAGGGCCGATCACTTTCACAATCTCAACAACCAGAGGCGCGGCACCCCATAGCGGACTGCGGAGAATGGTATGGCAGCACCCAAAGGCAACCGGTTCTGGGAAGCCAGAAGCTCGCACGGAGCAAACCCGAAGTTCGAGCACTCTAGCGACCTGTGGGATGCATGTCTGGAATACTTCGAGTGGGTAGAGGCGAACCCTCTGTATGAGGACAAGCTGGTCACATTCCAGGGCGCAGCAACGCATGAGCCAGTAGCAAAAATGCGGGCCATGACCATTGGCGGCCTGTGCGTGTTTCTGGACATTGACGAAAGGACATGGCGCGGATGGCGGGATGACCGCAAAGATTTAATTCCTGTCATTTCTCGCGTGGAGCAGATCATCCGGGCGCAGAAGTTCGAAGGCGCCTCTGCTGACCTCCTGAATGCGAATATCATCTCGCGCGACCTTGGCTTGGCGGACAGGCAGGAATTGGAACACGGCGGCGAAGTGACCGTGAACAAGATCGAGCGCGTGATTGTCAAAGCTGCAGATCCAGACACCTGAGGTTTTCGCACCTCTCCTGGAGCCAGCCCGATACAAGGGCGCGCATGGTGGCAGGGGATCAGGCAAGTCGCACTTCTTCGCGGAGCTGGCGATAGAGGACGCGCTGCGATGGCCCGGTGAGGCGGGCGAGGGCCTGCGGATGCTGTCATTCCGCGAGGTGCAGAAGTCGCTCAAGGAGAGCGCCAAGTTCCTGCTGGAAAGCAAGCTTGAGAAATTCGGCCTGGGCGAGAAGGACGGCTTCAAGGTCTACTCTGATCGGATCGGCACCCCAAAGGATGGCGTGATTGCCTTCACGGGGATGCAGGACCACACATCGGACAGCGTGAAGTCCTACGAGGGCTTTCACCGTGCCTGGGGCGAGGAAGCGCAATCCATCGGGGATCGATCGATCACATTGCTGGTCCCGACGATCCGCTGGGAGAATGTATCGCTGGGGATGGAATCGGAGCTGTGGTTCAGTTGGAACCCGGCGCGGCCATCTGACCCGGTAGACAAGATGCTGAGAGGGCCGAACTGCCCACCCGGTGCCAAGGTGGTGCGGGCGAACTGGTCCGATAACCCATGGTTCCCCAAGGTGCTGGACGAGGAACGGCGCCGGGCAAAGGAGAGCGACCCCGACCGATACGGCCACATCTGGGAAGGCGAGTATGCCCGCGTATTCGAGGGTGCGTATTTCGCCAGCCACTTGGAGGCAGCCGAGCGCGAGGGGCGGATTGATTTCGTCGCGCAGGATCACCTACTGCCGGTCAAGGCATATTGGGACATTGGCGGCACAAGCAACAGATCGGACGCAACGGCCATCTGGGTTGTCCAGTTTGCCGGTGAGCAGATCCGGGTGCTGAACCATTACGAGGCGGTCGGGCAAGAGTTCTCCGAGCATGTTCACTGGCTGCGGGTCAACGGCTACCAGGATGCAGAGCAGGTCTTGCCGCACGATGGCAAGAAGCACGACACAGTTCACAAGGCCACGCCTCAGGGCTTCCTGCGTGACGCGGGGTTCAAGGTCCGGGTCATGGAGAACATCGGCGTCGGGGCCGCGACAAAGCGGGTAGAGGCCGCGCGGCGGGTATTCCCGTCCTGCCGGTTCAACAGGGCAACGACAGAGGGCGGGCGAGAGGCGCTGGCCTGGTATCATGAGAAACGGGACGAGGCGCGCGGGATCGGCCTTGGGCCTGAGCACGATTGGGCGTCTCACAGCGCTGACGCATTCGGCCAGATGGCTGTCGACTTCTTGAGCCGTGGCCCGGATCGCAAGCGCAAGAAGGGCGCGCTGCGTCGGAACATGAAGGGGGTCGCGTGATGCGCGCCCGAGCACGTGACGCCGTGCAGCTATCGCGCTGGTACGCCGGTCTGACAGATCGCCACCCGCACGGACTATCACACAGGCGATGGGTCATTCCCTATGGCCTGAGCAGCCGCGTCAGTCACGCGGATTCTGATCTTTATGGAGGCTTCCATGGTTAAAGGCGGACAGATGGGCGGAGGCCCGAAATTCACCGGGCTGGGCGACATGTTCGACGGCGGCGGTGCTGGCGCATCCGGCGGGGCCTTCAAGGGCCACAACGGGTTCACCAACGTGATGGCTGCCATCGGCAACGGGCTGAAAGGCATGCAGCCTGAGAACGGTGCAACGTCGCCCTTTAAGCCGCAGCAGAAATCCCAAATCGCACCCCCGCCGCGCCCGGCGATGCCCCAGATGCCAGAGCAGCCGCGCTTCGGTGAAGGCACCGGGCCGCATTCGCCTGACGTTTACCGTGCGCCGCAGGGGCCGCTGATGCCATATGGTGAGACCGAAATCACCGATGACTACCTTTCCCGGCTGATCCAGCGCGCCAACCAGGGCGATGAGACCGCGATGCAACTGCTGCAGCATTACGATCAGGGCCGCCTCTGATGGCAATCACCACCTACGCAGAACTGCAGGCGCAGATCGAGGGGTATCTGGACCGCACCGACTTGCCGGTCACGACCTTCATTGCGCTGGCCGAGGCTGCGATGAACCGCGACCTGCGGCATTGGCGCATGGAGGCCCGCAGCACCGGCCCGGTCTCGGCCCGGTTTGTGGACCTGCCGAGCGGCTGGCGCGAGACTGTGCGCCTGTCGGTGTCGCGTAGGGTGCTTGATCTGGTCTCGGACGATGAAATCGCGACGATGCGCGCGCAGGCAGAGGATACAGCGGGGCAGCCCGCCTATTACGCCTTCACGGCGGGGCAGATCGAACTCTACCCGACGCCGGATGGCGATTACACGCTTGAACACGTCTACCTTGGCGAAATCGCGGCCCTATCGGTCAGCAACACGTCGAATTGGGTGCTTGACCAGGCCCCCGACGCCTATCTGTACGGCTCGCTGATCCACAGCGCGCCATATTTGGTCGAGGATGCCCGGCTTGCCACCTGGGGCGACCTCTATGCGTCGGCACTCGACAGCCTGCAGCGCGAGGGCAAGCGGGCAGCGCATAGCGGGTCAGGCCGCAAGATCAAGGTTCGCTGATGTATACCGATCTGATCCTGCCGCCGGGCCAGTATCGCAACGGGACCGAGCTACAGAGCGCGGGCCGCTGGCGTGACGCCAACCTTGTGCGCTGGCATGACGGGATCATGCAGCCGGTCGGCGGGTGGCGGCAGAAAGCAGACATGAGCGGGATTTGCCGGGGCAGCTTGGCGTGGCGCGACAACAGCCGGGAGCGGCGCATCGCAGGCGGCACGGCGACAACGCTGATGGCGTCGACTGGCGGCGGCGTGGTTTACGACATTACCCCGGCGGGATTGACCGCTGGACGCGTGGACGCGGAGTTGAACACGGGGTTCGGCGGCGGGTTCTTCGGGATCGGCACATTCGGCACCCCGCGCCCCGACAATGGGAATTACAGCGAGGCAACCACATGGAGCCTCGCTGCCTGGGGCGAGGACTTGCTGGCCTGCAGCGTGGCAGATGGCAAGATCTATCAATGGGAGCTGGATGGGGCCACCCCGGCCGCGCAGCTTTCTGGCGCCCCGACTGACAATCTCGGGGTGTTCGTCACTGCCGAGCGGTTCGTGTTTGCGCTTGGCGCCTCTGGCGATGCTCGGCAGATCAAGTGGAGCGATCAGGAGGACAACACCACCTGGACCGCAGCCAGCACGAACCAAGCGGGCGACCATCGGTTTGAGACCAACGGGCAGATCATGTGCGCCGCAGCGGTGCCGGGTCAAACGCTGATCCTGACAGATCGGGAAGCATTCCGGGCGGAGTACCAGGGGCCGCCGTTCATCTATGGTTTCGAGCGCGTAGGATCCGCCTGCGGGGCGATTTCGCGGCAGGCTGTGGCCTCTGTCGGCAGTCAGGCTGTCTGGATGGGGCAGAACGCCTTTTTCGCCTACCTCGGCGGCGGCGTTGAGCCGATCCTGTCCGATGTGAGTGATTATGTATTCAGCGACATGAACATGGCCCAGGCCAGCAAGGTCGCAGCCGTGGCAAACGAGCAGTTCAACGAGGTCTGGTGGTTCTACCCGTCTTCTGGGTCTACCGAGAATGACCGCTACGTGATCTACAACTATGCCGATGGGCACTGGGCGACGGGGGAAATGGCCCGCACGACTGGTGTCGATCGCGGCGCCTTCCGATATCCGATGTTCTTTGGCGCTGATGGCTGGGTTTATGAGCACGAGGTGGGCGAGGTTTCCGGCGTGACGCCATATGCCGAGAGCGGCCCGCTGCGCATGGGCGAGGGCAACGGGGTCTTCACCGCGACAGCCTTCATCCCTGACGAAAAGACGCAGGGCGAGGTGACGCTGACATTCAAGAGCCGCCTTTACCCGAATGGGGATGAAACCAGCGTCGGCCCCTACACGGCAGCCGAGCCGAGCAACATCAGGATCACAGGCCGACAGGTTCGGGTTCGCATTGACGGCGTTGCGAATGCCGATTGGCGCTTTGGCAACCCGTCTATCAAGGTTCAGCAGCGGGGCCAGAGATGAAACTGCGACCGCCAGGGCCGAACTATGACCGCCTGCAGGAGGCTGACCGGATCCGGCAGATCGAGCAGGCGGATCGGCAGAACCACAAGCGCGGGCAGGACGTTGAGATTGGGCAGGGGCGTCTTATCCTGACCAGCCCGAACGGGACGCGCTACAGCGTGGAGGTGGACAATGCCGGAGCACTCAGCACCAGCGCTGTTTGACGAACTGACCCGGTGCCGCCCGTGGATCGAGGCGGCGCTGGAATACACGCACGGTGCGCATGTTTGGGACGATATCGTTGCGGGCGTTTATGCGGGCCACTTCCACCTCTTTGCAAAGCCGCGTGGCTGCGTGGTTTTGGAGATCCGCCAATATCCGCGCAAGCGAGAAATGAACGTGTTCCTTGCTGGCGGCGAACTCGAAGAAATCCTGAACAACATTAGCGAATTAGACGCCATTGCGCACCGCGCAGGCGCAGAAGCGCTGACGATGGGAGGGCGCCCAGGTTGGGGGCCAGTCCTTAGCAAAAATGGTTGGCACAAGATGCCGGAAGTAACCATGAGGAGAGAAGTATGCCCGGAAACGATGGCGGCACACAGGTCGTAAAAAACGAGATCCCCGAATGGCTTGAGGCTCCGGTACAGGCCAACATCGAGCGGGCGCAGCAGATCAGCAACATCGGCTACGTGCCCTATACCGGGCCGGACGTGGCCGCGTTCACGCCGATGCAAGAGCAGGCGATGCGCGGGAACAACCAGATGGCGCGGGCGTTTGGCATGGGGACACAGCCTGTGCGGCAGGGCATGCCGAAGGCGCAGACCTTTGCGGGCGGCGTGCGCGGGTATTCGTCCATGCCTCTGTTCCGAGAGGCGCGCAACACGCTGCGTGAAACCAGACCGGCGCAATTCAACGCGATTGCAGGCCAATTCATCAACCCGGTCACGGGCGCAGCCCCGGCAGCAGGGCCATGGGGGCCGCAGCCGGAAGAAGAAGCCGCGACCGCAACCCCGACCGAGGGGCAGGCGCCCCCGGCAAGCCATGATGGCGAATGGGCAATGGTCGGCGGTATGCCGGTTTGGAGGGGGCGATAATGTACGGACGCCAAGGGCAGTTCAACGCCTCGCGCGGCGCGGCGCAAGGCCTGCAGAACGCAATGACCACGACGACCCGGGCCATGAACCAAGGCCCGGCAA
The DNA here is from genome assembly GCF_028890025.1 of Phaeobacter sp. PT47_59. Taxonomy (NCBI): domain Bacteria; kingdom Pseudomonadati; phylum Pseudomonadota; class Alphaproteobacteria; order Rhodobacterales; family Roseobacteraceae; genus Phaeobacter; species Phaeobacter sp. PT47_59. The sequence goes on along the minus strand of NZ_JARCJL010000032.1, from coordinate 23,494 downwards.
CGGCAAACTTTGCCGCAGCGAACCTGCAGCCGTATCAGGCGCAACTGCAGAGCACGGCAAGTTATAACCCCCAGAACCTCCAGGCGGCAGACGCGGGCCTCGACAACGCGCGCCAAGGGATCAGAGGCGGGATTGGCTACAACCCGCGCAATCTGCAGGCCGCCGATGCCGGGCTGGATAATGCCCGCCATGGCATGCAGCAGGCGATTGGCTACAACCCCCAGAATATGCAGGCGGTAAACGCAAATCTTGGCAGCGCAAGCCGTGGATTGCAGCAGGCGATTGGCTATAATCCCCAGAACGTATCGGCCACCAATTCCGGGGTCAGTTCGGCCAGAAGGGCGTTGACGGAAGGGCAGGGTTTTCAGGCTGGACAGGTTGGGGAGACTGACCTCGGCCAGTACATGAACCCATATCAGGATCGGGTAATTGACGCCACTGCGCGGGATATGGACCGGGCGCGGCAGATGACCCAGAACGATATTGCGGCGCAGGCAACTGCCGCAGGAGCGTTCGGGGGTTCTCGCCACGGCCTTGTCGAGGCGGAAAATAACCGAAATTTCGCGCAGAGCGTGGCCGAGATGGCGGCGCAGCAGCGTATGTCAGGCTTCAACAATGCGCAGAGCATGGCGCAGCAGGACATCACCAATCGAATGCAGGGGCAGCAGATCCGTAATGCTTCGGCCCAGGCGAACGCGGATATTGGGATGCAGGACGCTGCGCGCCGTGATCAAGTCAGATTGCAAAACGTGCAAAACGATATCACGGGCAGGCAGATGGGCGCGCAGGCCGCGCAATCTCTAGGCGCGATGAACTTACAGGACGCCAGCCGCCGCGACCAGATCAACAGTCAGAATATCCAAAACGATATCACGGGACGCCAAATGGGGGCGCAGGCGGGGCAAGCCCTCGGGGCGATGAATTTGCAAAACGCCAGCCGCCGGGATCAAGTCAACAGCCAGAACGTGCAAAACGACATTGCCGGGCGCCAGATGGGCGTTCAGGCCGGGCAGGCGCTTGGGGCCATGAACCTCCAAAACGCTGCGCGCCGGGATGATGTTGCCAGCCAGAACGTGCAGAACGATCTGCAGGCGCGGAGCTTGAGCAATCAGGCCGCATCTATCGGCGGCAGCCAGCGGTTGCAGCAGGCGCAGAACCGCACCCAGAACCGGCAGTTCAATGCGGGCCAGCGGCAGCAGGATCGCGCGATGGACCTGCAGGGTGCGGGGCAGTTGGCGGGCATGGCTGGTCAGGCCTTCGACCAGTACAACACGGTGAACCGGACCATGGCGCAGCAGGGCGCGCAGCAGCAGGCGCTCATGCAGCAGTTGATCAACGCTGGTCGGAACCAGTACCAGGGCTTTGTGAACGCTCCGCAGAACGCGCTGAACCTGCCGCTGATGGCGGTGGGCGCGACCCCCAACGTAGGCACCCAGACAACCACCCAGAGCGGCGGCGGCAGTGGGCTTATGGATGCACTCGGCTTTGGCGCCAGCCTCCTGCCGTTCCTGTCTGACGCGCGCGTGAAGGAGGATATCCGCCGGGTGGGCCAGACCGATGACGGCTTGCCGATCTACGTCTACCGCTACAAGGGCGGCGATACCTTCCACATGGGCGTGATGGCGCAGGAGGTGGAGGCAGTGCGCCCCGAGGCTGTCGTGACGCGCGAGGACGGTCTCAAGGCCGTGCGCTATGACATGATCGGGGCCTAGGTTAGGTGCCGTGCCTGGATGAGAACCCTAGTTGCGCTACGGCCTTTAAGTAGGCTTTATGGGCCTCTTCTTTCGTGGGAAATGTTCCAAGATAGCGTGTCTGGCCGCCTCTCTGAATTCGCGCCATGAAGCCTCGTGAGTTGTAGTTTACTCCTGGCGGGAGGCCAGATTTCTTTTCGTATGCTTTGCGGTTAAGCATATTGGCATTTTGTGTGACTTCGCGGAGGTTCGAAATGCGGTTGTCCTTCGGGTCGCCGTTGATGTGGTCAATTTGAAGAGACGGCCATCTTCCTTTCTCCATCGCCCAGATGACGTGATGGGCGCGCAATCCAATATGGTCAACCTTGCCCAGAAGGTATCCCTTGCTTCCGTTTACGATGAACGTCTCCTTCCCGGCGTAGCGAGAATTCCATGTTTTGTCCTGACTGCGCCTAACGGGCCTCTCCCGCCAATACAATCGCCCCGCAATGGGGTCGCAAATCAGAACTTCGTGCAGTCTGTCTATCGTCGGCTTTGGCTTCATAGTTGGATTATCCAGCGCAGAAGCCGCAAGAGCAACAGTGTTTATTGAGGTGCACCTATGCGCGACATGATCTACCAAGGCTTGCGGGCGCGTGGCCTGCCGGATCACATCGCGCGGGGCTTCCTTGCGAACTTCCAGGTTGAAAGCGGCCTGAACCCCGGCATCAACGAGATCGCACCGCTTGTGCCGGGATCGCGCGGCGGCTTCGGCCTAGCGCAGTGGACCGGGCCGAGGCGGCGGCAGTTTGAGGCATTCGCCGGTGAGCGCGGCACAAGGGTAGACGACCTGGACACGCAGCTTGACTTCCTGATGCATGAACTCGGGACCACAGAGCAGAGCGCGGCGAAATCGATCTTTGCGGCACAGACGCCGGAAGATGCAACGCGGGCCATTTCGGAAAAGTTTTTACGCCCCGGCATTCCGCACCTTGACCGGCGCTTGGCTGCGCTGAATGGCGGCGGCGGCACACCGGGCTTCATGGCGGGCGGCGAAGGCAACGACAGATTGGGGGCACCTATGCAGCAGGATCAAGAGCAGCGCGGGGCATTCGGGATCAAGCCGGAGCTTGCCATGGCCCTTGCGGGCGCGTTCTTCAATGCATCCCGACCGGGCAGCGGAAACCAGTTCTTGCAGAACGCCTACGCGATGCGGGCCCGTGGTGAGCGAGACGCCAAGACCACCAAGGCACGCAACCAGACAGCGGAATGGCTGCGCGGCAACGGATACGGCGAGTTCGCCGATCTGGTGGAGGGCGGGGCCGTCGCGGCTGGCGATGTGATGGGCGCGATCATGCAACAGCGCCTTGCCGCCCCGAAGGACAACCGGACCGCTGCACTGCGCGAATATGAATTCGCCAAGACCCAGGGCTACGAGGGAACATTCATCGATTACCAGCAGGCAAAGCAGGCTGGCGCCGGTGGGACCGAATACGGCCTGAACCCGCAGTATGGGGTGGACGAAAGCGGCAACCCTGTCATCCTGCAACTTGGCAAGGACGGAACAGCCGCGCAAACGGCACTGCCAGAAGGCGTGACCTTCCAGAAGGAGCCGATCAAGCTTGACGGCGGCACCGAGTGGATCTTGCTTGACCCGATCAGCAGGCAGGTTATCGGCAGTATTCCGAAGAACCTTGAGGAAGCGGCAGCAGATACCGCGCGTGGGCGTGAACTCGGCAAGGCTGAGGGCGAGAACGCGGCGGCAGCGGGGGCCGACTACCAGAAGGCGCAGGCGGCTCTTGATCTGATCGACAACATCCGCAACGACCCGAACCGGGTTCGCGCAACCGGCAAGAGCGCGATGCTCAACGCGATCCCCGGCACCGGTGGCTATGACTTTGAACGCAAGGTGGAGCAGGCCAAGGGCGGCGCGTTCCTCGCGGCTATCGACGCGATGCGCGGCATGGGCGCGCTGTCCGACGCGGAGGGGCAGGCCGCACGGCAGGCCATCACTCGCATGGACACGGCCATGACCGAACAGGGCTTCCTTGATGCGTTGGACGATTATGAAGCCATCGTGAAACAGGCTCTCAGCAGCGCGGCGCAGCGTGGCGGCGGCCCTGCGTCGGTTGATGCTGGTGGCGGGCAGGGGGCAGGCGCCCCTGCAACTGGCGAGGTTGTAGATGGATATCAGTTCCTTGGTGGCGATCCATCTGACCCGTCTCGATGGTCGAAGGTGACGCGCTGATGGCTGGACCTTGGGAAAAATACCAGAAGCCAAAAGCTGGCCCTTGGGATCGGTTTCAATTGAGCGCGCCTGAGGCGGAGAGCAGCCAAGGCCAGCAGTTGGAAACCAGTTTCATGGAGCAACTCGGCAACGGGTTGAATGAAGGCGTCGCAGAATTCGCAGGGATGCCGGTTGACCTCATGACCTCGGCCCTAAATCTCGGCGTTTCAGGCGTCAACGCAATCACCGGCTCCGATATCGACCAGATTTCGAACCCTGTTGGCGGCAGCGGAACTTTCAAGGGAGCATTGGAGGGTGTCGGGGCTATTACCGACGCTGAACCGGCCACAAACGCCCAGAGATACGCCAGGAGCATTGGCCGAGAGGCGGGCGCTATGGTTATCCCGGCTGGCGCCACGGCGCGAACAGCGAAGGGTCTGCTGCCATTGCTTGGCATGGAGGCTGCTTCTGCTGTTGGTGCGGGCGTAGGGTCACAAGTTGCGCGCGACATCGCGCCGGGTAGCGGCCTTGCTGAGTTCGCTGGTGGGTTGCTGGGTGGGCTGACGCCTGTTGCCGCGTCTAGGGCCATGAGGGCAGCCCCAAAGGCGCCAGATCTGGACGATTTGCGGGCTCGTCAGGAGGCTGCTTATGGCGCCGTCGAACAGAGCGGGGCAACAGTGGCCCCTCAAGCCAGCCAGAGGCTACGCCAAGGCCTTCTTGATCGCATTGACGCAGAAGGAGTGCCGGAATTCCTGCCTTCGAATGTGCGTTCGGTTGCAGCAAAAATTGAGGCGCTCCCTCCCAACGCAAAGGTGACAGATATTGAGGATCTCCGCCGATTGATCGGGAATGATGTTGCTGGCTCAGTGGATGGACAGGCGCGGCGCATCGGAGTTGACCTTAAGGGCGACGTAGACGATTTCCTTTCCAACCTTCAACCGTCTGATTTGTCCGGGGGGGCTCAAACTGGTGTGCTTGATAGCCTGTCAGAAGGGCGCGAAATGACCCGCCGCATTAAGAAGGCCGAGGCCCTTGGTGGTGACACCGGGGTTGTGACGAAGGCTCTGCGCCGTGCTGCCACCTCTGGCACCGGAGGAAACGAGGTCAACGCTATCCGGCAGAACATCAGGACCATTCTGGACAATCCAAAGCGCCGCCGTGGCTTCTCCAAGGAGGAGATCGCGATGATGGAGCAGATTGTGGAAGGAACTCATGTCACGAACGGTCTACGGATGATCGGTCGCTTCTCACCGACAAGCGGTGCGCTGCCTGCGATGGCGTCCGGCGCTTCTGGCATCACGTTCGGCCCTCTGGGTGCGGCGCCGTTCGCAGCGGGGTATTTTGCGAAAGCTGGGGCCGAGGAACTGACAAAGCGTCAGGTTGGCCTTCTTGACGAGCTAGTGAGGAATGGCGCGCCATTGCCGCCGAAGATGGCATCAGAGGCGGAGATGATGACCCTGCAAGCACTTCTTCCGGCGCTGGCGGCTACTTCCGGCGACTGAGCGCGAGAACGGAAACAGCAAGAGCGAAGTTTACTGCGACGAGATAAGGCCAAACAGCCGGGACGATAAGCCCAGCGATAATAGAGGCGGTCAGGATTAGACCGAGGATGAAATCCTTGTTGCGCAACATTTAGCCACCCTAAGAGCGGACGAAAGGAAAAGCAATGAGCCACGTTGAGAGCATTCCGGGCCGCGCCGACCTGTCGGAGATCCCTACCTGCGACCTTCATGCAGAACTTATCAAGCGGGAAGGCGTCACGGCCACATTCCTTGGCCCCGAGGACGAGCTGAAGAAAGTCGTTCGCGGTCCCGCCTGGGTCATCGTCAACCGGGATTAATAGCGGTCTTTGATGCGGGCATTGTAGAAACTGCCCTTCGAGGGAGCGGCGAGAAACGCGCGATAAATCGCCTCCGGCACGCCGTAATAATCGTACCGGCCGCTTTCATGGAACCAGATGGACAAGGTTCCGTTGTCCCACTCAATTCTTGCAATCGCCGATGATCTGACAAGCGGCATGACCAAATTCCTCCCTGTGAAATAGCGACCACGTTACCCGCGCAGGGCGAAAAAGCAACACACCGACAATCCAAAAGCACAGCCCCGCTTCGGCGGGGTCTGGCGCGTTGGGAGAGCGCATGAAACCGACAGCCAAGTCCAAAGACGACATTCAGCGGATCGTCAGCCGCGCCGCGAAGGATGCGATTGACTACATCGAGCAGGATGTGGCCCCCGCGCGCCTTGAGGCGGCCAAATACTTCGACGGTGAGGACACGCTGGGGCACGAGGCGGGCCGGTCCAAGGTCGTTGCGACCAAGTGCCGGGACGCGGTGCGGAACGCAAAGCCGGGCCTCATGCGGGTGTTCATGGCGACCGACAAGCCTGTGGAGTTCATCCCCAGCGGGCCGGAAAGCGTGGATATTGCCGAGCAGCAGACCAAATACGCGCAGTTCGTGTTCAACAAGAACGGCGGATTCCGGCTGCTGAATGACGTGATCGATGACGCCCTGCGCAAGAAGGTCGGCATTGCCAAGGTCTACATGTCCGAGGCGGAGAAATCGCAGATCTTTGATTTCGAGCTTGGCCCTGATGAGTTCACGATGATGGCCGGGTCCGACGACATTGAGTTGATCGAGCACGAGGAAACGCCAGAGGGCCTGCACATCGGCAAGGCGCAGCAGGTGAAGCGCAAGCCGGAATTGCGCATGGAGAGCATGCCGCCGGAGGAATTCTTTATCGATGCGGACGCCCGGTCGATCGATGACTTCTATATCTGCGGGCAGCAGCGCGAACTGCGGGTCTCCGATCTGGTCGAAATGGGCTTTGACTTTGACGAGGTGGTCGAACTCGGGTCCGACGATGAGCCTGGCGAGGAAGAAAAGGAATACCGGACCAATTACCGCGACCAGGACGATGAAAGCGACGATCTGTCCATGCGCCGGGTGCTCTACACCGAGGCCTACATGCGGATCGACGTTGAGGGAACCGGGGTCGCACAGCTTTACGCGCTGATCCTGGCCGGGACGCAGTACAAGCTGTTGGATCACTACCCGGTTGACGACACGCCCTTTGCGATCTTCGAGATTGACCCGGAGCCGCACACCTTCTTTGGCCGGTCGCTCGTGGAGCTTATCCAGCAGGACCAGGACGCCAGCACATCGATGCTGCGCGGGGTTCTGGATGGGGTGGCATTCTCGAATGCGCCCCGTTGGGCCTATGACGGACGCGCCGTCGATACTGACGATATGATGAACGGCGAGATCGGAGGATTGGTGGAGACGGAAGGCCCGCCCGCCGACAAGTTCTTTCAGCTTACGACCATGTTCCCGGTCGGTGACGCCCTGGCTGCAATCCAGTACCATGACGTTGTGACGCAGAACAAAACCGGCATCACGGAAGCCGCCAGCGGCCTGAATCCGGATGCGCTGCAGAATGCCAACGTGGACGCGGTGAACATGCTCGACCGGGCCGCCGCCGCGCAGCCCGAGGTTATGGCCCGGCACCTTGCAGAAGGTGGCATGACGCGTCTTTTCCGCCTTGTCCTGCGCCTGATGAAGGAAGGCCAGACCGGCCCGGTGCAAATGCGCCTGAACGGGGCATTCACCGAACTGGACGTGTCGCAGTTTGACCCCGAGCTGGACGTGACAATCAATGTCGGCCTCGGCAACGAAGGTGAAATGGTCAAGGTCGCGATGCTGAACCAGACCTTTGACCGTCAGATGGGGATCTGGTCCCAATACGGCCCGAAAAACGGCCTCGTGACCATGACGAACATTCGCAACACCCTGGCCGACGCGATGATGCTGGCCGGTCTGCACAATGTCAGCCGGTACTGGCAGCCGATGAACCAGCAGATCGAGGCGCAGATTGAACAGCAGGCTGCCGCCGAGGCGCAGAACCAGCCGCAGCAGCCGGATCCTCTGGTGCAGGCGGAACAGGTCAAGGCCGAGGCTGCGATGGCGAAAGCGGCGCAGGACGCCGATATCAAGGTGATGCAGGCCCAGCAGAAGGCCGCCATCGAGGTGCAGAAGGCCCAGCAGGACGGGCAGATGAAGTTCGCCGAAATGACCATGCGGGACGATCTGGCCCGCGATCAGATGGCGCTGGACGGCATCATGAAGGCGGCGGAAATGCTGGGACAGTATGGCATCCCCGTTGACATGAGCCGCGTCTACCAACTCCAAGCACAGAACGGGATTTACGAATGACCGAGAAGACCGAAAAGGCATCCCGCGCCGAGGCGCTGCGGGTCAGTAAACTGTTTCAAGAATTCCATGCGGAGGCCGTGGCGGATCAGGTGAGCACCTTTTCCAATGCGGACGCCAAAATGGAAGACATCGCCGAGGCACACGCGATGATCCGCGCCCTCGGCAAACTCAAGGCGAAGATGGATCGGGCCGTGAACGCGGCCAAGCATGAACGCCGCAACCAGGGCAAAAAGTAACGCCCTTGCCCCGCCGTGATGGCGACGGCTTTTCCCTTAGATGGAGCACTATCAATGACTGAACTCAGCACCGGGGCCGAGGCCACGACTGAACCCATGTCCTTTGAGCAAATGGCCGAAAGCCTGATTGAGCCGGAGGCCGAAGAAGAAACGCAGGACGATCATGCAGAAACCACCGCCGCACCTGATACTGAGGAAGATCAGACGGACGATGGCGACGATGATCAGAGCGCGGATGACGCCGATGATGACGGCGAGGATGACGAAGAACGGGAAACCGAAGCGGACCCGGAGGCCCAACTTTTCACCGTCAAGGTAGACGGCAAGGAACAGCGGGTATCTCTTGAGGAACTGCAGCGCGGCTATTCCGGTCAGCAGTACATCCAGCAGGGCATGCAACAGGTCGCCCATGATCGCAAGCAGATCGAGACCTACGCGCAGGCCGTGCAGCAGCAGCAGCAGCAATTGGACTATCTCGTCCAGGCAGCACAGCAGGGCGCCTTTGTGCCTCCCACCCCGCCCGATCCCTCCCTCCTGCAAACCGATCCTGTCGGATACATGCAGGAAAAGGCGATCTATGATCAGCGGGCGGCGGCATATCAGGATCACCTGCAGGCATATCAGGGCCAGATGCAACAACGCCAACAGCAAGAGCAGGAGCAGCGCAACGCTTTCCTGCAGGAGCAGCGGCGCCTGTTGCACGAGGCAATCCCCGACCTTGCGGACAGCAACAAATCGCCCGCTCTGCAGGCGAAAATGGCCGATATTGCCATGTCCAAATACGGGTTCAGCATGGAGGAAGTGCGGGCGCTGGAAGACAGCCGTTACGCACGTGCCCTGCATGACCTGATGCGCTTCCACGAGCTGACCGGCAAGGGCGAGACCGTCGCCAAGAAGGCCGAGAAGGCTCGCCCGGTTGCGAAAGCTGGCGCGAAAACTGACCAGAAACGCGGGCTTGCCCGCAAGCAACGTGATCGTCTGAAGGCGACCGGCAACATCGATGACGCCATGGCGCTGATGCTTTCGGACGATTGAACCAGACCGCCCCGCCGTGAGGCGACGGCTTTTCCCACAGAAGGACCATTCCGATGGCACAACCCACCAACACCATGTCCTCGTATGATGTGAACGGCATCCGCGAGGATCTGAGCGACATGATCTACGACATTTCCCCCGAGGAAACGCCGTTCTACACCATGTGCGCCAAGACCAAAGCGAAGAACACCCTGCACGAGTGGCAGACCGATGCGCTGCGGTCGTCCGAGGACAACGCACACATTGAAGGCGACGACACCGTTGCCAACGCGCGGTCGGCGACCACCCGCCTGAACAACCGCACCCAGATCTTCAAGAACGCGGTCGTCATCCCCGACACCGACGAGGGGCTGGACAAGGCGGGCCGCAAGAAGGAAATCGCGTATCAATCGATCAAGATGGCGACGGAGCAGAAGCTCGACATTGAGCGCGCGCTGTTCCTGAACCAGGCGAAGGTGACCGGCGACGACACCACCGCGCGCAAGCTGGCCGGTGCTCCGACCTGGCTGGCGACGAACACCGTGTTCGAAAGCGGCGCCAGCGGTGCGGATCCGACCGGCGATGGCTCCGATGCCCGCACCGATGACGGCACCCCGGTGGCGTTCTCCCAGACCCGTTTCGACACCTGCATGCAGTCGATCTGGGAAAGCGGCGGGCGCCCCGACAAGGTGTTCCTGTCGGCCTTTCAGATGAACAAGGCCCTGGCCTTCGACGGCAACAACAACCAGCGCTCGACGCTGGGGGCCAAGGACGCCCGCGTTGTCAACAACCTGCGCGTCTATGTGACGCCCTGGGGCAATGTCGAGTTCATCCCGACCCGTGAGAACCGTTCCCGCGACGTGTTCATCATGCAGTCGAATATGTGGGCCGTTGGCGTTCTGCGCGGCACCAAGAACGTGCCGCTGGCGAAAACCGGCGACAGCACGAAGCGCCAGATCGTCACCGAACTGACCCTCGTTTGCAAGAACGAGAAGGCCAGCGGCGGCATCTTCGACAACACCACCTCGTGATCGTGATGGCGGGCTTCGCGGCCCGCCTTCCTCCATCTGAAAAGGACCAAGATTATGCCTTCCGCAAATCTTCGCAACTTCGGGGTTGTCACGATTACCGGCGCCACCGAAACCCTCACAGCAGACGCGCATTCCGGCATTCTCATTGCCGTGAACCGCGCAGCTGGCTGCACCCTGACCCTGCCCGACGCGACCGGCAGCGGGAACCTGTATCGCATCACGACCCTGGTCGACCAAACCGGCGATCTGGTGATCCAGGCGCCCGACGCTGACAACGTGATGCAGGGGGTTGCCTACCTCGGCAACGATGCCGCGGGGGCCTCCTGCTTCTACACAGCCGACGCCTCCGACACCATCACCCTGGATGGCACGACCAAGGGCGGCAAGAAGGGCGCCCGTGTTGAGCTTCAGGACGTGGCGGCGAACACCTGGAACGTCATGGTTTACTCGGAGGCCAGCGGCATCGAGGCCACGCCGTTCAGCGCGGCTGTGAGCTGATGATTTGGGGCGGCTTCGGTCGCCCCTTTCCGCAACTGAGGGGCATTCCATGAAAATCGGCGAACAGTTCATCCCCGGCGACGACCGGGACACTTTCCACGTCAAGGAAACCTTTGACCCAAACCCCACGCTGAACCAGGCGGCGGCGCTTCGGAGCATGGGCGCAACGCATATGGGGGAAAGCCGGTTGGTGGCCGAGGTTCCTATGTGGCTGGTCGAGCAGTGGATGAAAGAGGCGGGCGTGGCCCACAACGACAACGCGGCCCGGCAAGAGGTTCTGAACCGCAAGCTGCAGAGCGGCGAGTTCTCCAAGTTCCGCGTCTGGGATGGCACATATTGAGGGCTGACTGATGGCAGACACCACCACAACGACATACGGCCTCACCAAGGTCGAGGTTGGCGCCTCCGAGGACACCTGGGGCAGCAAACTGAACGCGAACTTCGATGCGATCGATGATGTTCTGGACGGCACCACGCCGGTGACGGGGATCGATATCAACAGCGGGGCTATCGACGGCACCCCAATCGGGCAAGCCACCCCTGCGGCGGCGATCTTTACTTCCGTTGATATTTCGGGAGAGCTGGACGTCATTCGAAACACTGACGGCTGGTTGCTCAGGCACAATAGAACTGATGGAAGTCAGGTTTGTGGCATCAAGGCGTCTGGCCACTCTGGCAGTGTTGGTTTGGATTTCCTCACAAACGACATCAAGCGAATTGTGCTTGGGTATGATGGGAAGGTTGGCTTCGGCACCCCAACACCAAATGCAATGGTTCATGCCGCGAGCGCAGGACAAGGTGATATCGGCCTTCGCGCAAGCATGACGAATGCTTCTTATAACTCAAACGTCATCCGCACCGAGGTAACGCGGGCGGCATCGTTCGATTTCTACTTCCTAGTTTGTCAGGCCAGCGGTGGCGCGGACAACGTCACACTGATGCGCGGCGATGGCACCAATACCACGGATGGCACCTGGGGAACCACCGGCGCGGACTATGCCGAATTCTTTGAGTGGCTGGATGGCAATCCGGCGGGCGAAGATCGGCGGGGGCTTTCCGTGGTCTTGGTCGGCAACAAGATCCGCCCGGCCCAGCAGGGGGAAGATCCTTTCGGCGTCGTCTCGGCCACCCCCTCTGTCGTGGGCGATACCGACAACGACCAGTGGCGCGGGAAATACCTGCGGGACGATTTTGGTTCTCACATTTGGGAGGACTATGAGGCCGTAACCTGGACTGAGGGTGTCACCGAAACCGAAACCGTCAAAGAGCAAGCCACTGAGGAACGGGCCCGCACCCGCGAAGTGATCGAGGTGGTGAATGGGAAGGCGATCAAGAAAACCGTCACCGAGACCGTGCAAGTGCCGCTGTTCGATGAGTTCCCGATGGTGGATGAGGCGGGCAATCCGGTGATGGTCACGCGTGTGGAAAAGATGGCGGATGGGTCCGAAAACCACATAGAGGTTCAGGCCATCCACCGGGAGCCGCGCATGGTCGATGTGGTCAAGGAAACCACCAAGGAGGAAGAGCGCTCCTTTGCCGCCGATGAGGTGCCAGAGGGCGTGACGGTGCCTGCCGATGCCGAGCGTGTCACCCAGCGGCGCCGCAAGCTGAACCCCGATTACGACCCTGATCAGGAATACACACCGCGCGCAGATCGGGCCGAGTGGGACACCGTGGGCCTGATGGGCAAGCTGCGATTGCTCAAGGGCCAGCCCGTGGGCGCCCGCTGGATCAAGATGCGTGATGTGAGCGCGGAAGTCGAAGAATGGCTGGTGAGGTGAACACATGAGCCTTACCGAGATCGCAGAAAAGGCCAGCCAGAGTTTCTTCGGCTGGCTTGTCATCACCTTCGCAGGGGGCGCCATGTGGGTGGTGCGCCGTGTTTTCACGAACCAGAAGCAGATCGAAATGCTCCAACGTGAAATCGAAATGCGCGACGGGCGCCGGGAGGAAGACCGGCAAATGATGCTCGACATCAGAAGCGACGTGAAGGAACTGCGCCGCGACTTTTCCCAGAAGGGGTAATCCAATGAAAACCAGCGATGAGGGCGTGATCGCCCTGATCGGGCACGAAGGCGTCGTGCCCGGCCCATATCTCGATTCCGTCAAGGTGCTGACCTACGGCGTCGGCCACACGGCGGCGGCAGGTTCGCCCGATCCGGCCCGCCTCACCCCCGGGATGCCAGACAACCTGGACGCGGAATTGGTGCGTGTTTTCGGGGTGTTCCGGCGCGATCTTGAGAAATACGAGGCCGCAGTAGCCAGCGCGATCAAGGTTCCTGTTGCGCAGCACGAGTTCGACGCGGCGGTGAGCTTCCACTTCAACACAGGTGCGATCCACCGGGCAAGCTGGGTGCGGTCCTTGAACGCTGGTGACCGGGCGAAAGCTGCGGCCCAGATCATGAATTGGACCAAGCCCCGCGAAATCATCCCCCGCCGCCAGTCCGAACAGGAGCTTTTCGCAACCGGCAAATACCCGGCGCAGGGCGTGACCGTCTGGACGGTGACGCCTGACAAGCGGGTGAAGTGGGTTCCGGCCCGCCAGTTGGACCCGGCAGAGGCCTTGGCGCTTATGCGCGGATCTGTGCGGCCGGACAGCGAGGCCGCGCCTGACAGCGGCGCTCCGTCAGCCTGGGCCCCCATCATCACTGCAATTCTCAGCCTGTTCGGAAAGGGGCAGAAATGACCAAGCTACGCGATCCCAAGATCCAAGGCGCGCTGCGCCACCTGTTGACCGCTGTCGGCCCGGTTCTGGCGCTGATCATGGCATCGGATGATCCGGTTGCTCTGGTGCGCTCCCTGATCGGCGGGGCAGGGTGGCCCGCGCTGGTTGGCGTCCTTATGGCCGGTTTGGGCTTCTGGGCCAGTTGGACAGCCAAGGAGAAGGCGCAATGATTTCCGAGCTCCTTGCTGACCTGCTGCCGTGGGCGCTCGGCATCGTGGCGGCCATCGCTGGGATCTGGGGCTATGGCCGGTCCAAGAAGGCCGAAGGGCGGCAGGAAACCTACATCGAGACGCTGGCTGACAGCGCGAAACGACAGGAGGCCGGGCGCGATGCTGTTCAAGATCTGCGCGGCGCTGACCGGGATGATCTTGCTGACCGGCTGCGCGACAACACCGATCGCTGGTGATGCTGGTTGCGGCGCATATGCCGAGGCCCGCGTGACAATGCCTGCAGACCCCGAGGCGCTGCCTGATGGCTGGCTGCGCTGGGTGGCCGGGATGGACACGAGGATGACTGAAACCTGTAGATAAGACCGGCCCGCTGCGCGCCGGTTCCCGCGCGGCCTTCCAGGAAGGAGCAGTACCATGAAGATGATCATGCTGATGGTTCTTTTCAGCACCGCCGCTGATCCGGCCCCGCACACAGAGGATGGGTATTACCCGCGCCAGATGGCGTCCATGGAGAAATGCCTGCAGCACCGAAGCCGACTGCATTCCTACCTCGAAGCTCACACTTCGGGGGAGACGCGCTTCAAGGCGTTCTGCGTCGAGTTCAACGCCCAAGGCTACAGTGAGGCAGTTGACGCATTTCGACGGGACATAGGTGATCCGGCGTGAAGAAAGAGGCCCCGCCATTGTGCGGGGCTTTTTCGTTTCTGGGGCGCCCTTACTTCGCTCCCCGGATCGGGATCACCTTGGCCTCTGTACCGGTGACGAAATCCGCCCACTTCTGCATCAGAATCCGGCGCTGATCCAGTAGGTCTGATCGGGCGTAGGATCGTTCGACCTTGTTCCCCAGAATGTGACCAAGGGCCGTTTCTGCGACGTCATAGCTGGCCGCCTCTGTGTCCTGCACCCACGTTCGGAACGATGTGCGGAAACCGTGCGGGCGTCCAGGCTCCCCGAGTTCGTTGAGCACCTTTGCAATGGCGACGTCTGTGATTGATCCGTCCCGGTACGATGGGAACAGGAAATCAGACCGGCGCGCCTCTCTGGCCTCTTCCACTACCTTCATGGCTTCGGCAGACAGGGGAACCCGGAAGTCATCAACCCGGCCCTCTCTGCCCTTGATGCGCTCTGCCGGTACGGTCCAAAGGTCTCCGTCGATCTCATCAAAGCGCGCGCCACGAACCCCCATCCCCCTCACGGACGTCAGGATCAGGAACCGCAGCGCCAGGCGTGACGATCCCAGACCCGCCAGCTTGGGGTACAGATCCGGTATCTCCTGCCATGGGGTTGCGGCTATCGGCTTGGTCTTGTGCCTGACCTCTCCAAGCATGTGCTTGGCTGCCTCAACTGTGAACGGGTCAACGTCCAGCCCCATCAGCCGGGCCTGCTTGAATATGATACCGAGACGCTGGATTGCTTTTTCTGCGGTCGGGGGCTTTGTGCGCCAGATCTTGGATAGGGTCTTCTGAATGTCCTTCTGGTGGATCTCAGAAATGCGCCGGGCGCCAAGATCCGGCAGGACATAGAGTTGGATGGGCGAGAACCACCGCCCGCGTTCCCCATCGCCGCGCAGCCCAGCTTTCCGCGCCTCAAAGACAGTATTCGCGACCTCCTGCAAGGTCGGGTCTTGCCGGTCCATATCCGCGAGTTCTTCGGCAAGGAGGCGGTCACGCTCTGAAATGGGGTCTTTGCCAGACTGAAGCACGACCTGCCACTTGTCCCGCTGCTGCCGGGCTTCGGACAGTGAGACCTCAGACAGCGTACCTAGCCCCATGTCCCTGCGGCGACCGGCGATGGAATAGCGGTAGATCCACTTCCCCGATTCCGCTGTCTTCTTCAAGGACAGGCCGCCCCCGTCCTGATAGACGCCGGGGCCAGCCTTTTTGATCTGCATAGCCGTCAGTTTGTTTTTCGCTCTCGCCATTCCAGCCCCTCACCCAGTCCCACAATTGGCCCCACAATTGGCGCGCGATTTGTGGCCCTGATCTGCGACAGCCTGCGACGAATAAGACCGCAAGGCTCTGGTACTATTGGCGCAAAATAGATTTCTGGCAACAGTGTGCCACAGGTGAACGGTTCTTCTCGACCGCACCAAATTCTCCATCTAACATGCTGTTTTTATTTATATTTGCGTTTTGATGGCTATTGCAGGCCCACAATTGGCCCCACAATGTGTTATTGCTCCTGGCTCTTTCCCTCGATCCAAGCGCAGACCTCAGAGACCTTCAAAAGCGATCTGCCTGATGCCTTGTGAATCGTGATCGCGCCAGTTTTCGCAGCCCGGTATATCGTGTCCCGAGAGACAGAAAACACGTCCTGGCATCTGGAGATGGGAACGTAGATCGGGCTTTCCTGCATCTACCCTTCCTCCTTCTCTGTGTGGTTGAGGGCGGCGTCAATGGCGCACATAGTGGACGGGAACCCCAGCCCGGCAATTTCACGCGTCTGTTCAAGCCTCACCTTTGCGGCTTCAAGCGCCTCCCTGAGCCGTTCGTTCTCGGCCTGTAGGGCGGTGATTGTGTCGGCGCGGACATATTCGACCATATGCGGGTACTGAGTGTGGCCGCATTCGTCGTCCCACCAGCCCCCACCTGTGTAATCACATTCGCTCGGCTCAGCATCCTGCGCCCAAATTCGTTCTGGTGCGTCACTCATCGTCTGTCTCCTGTGCGATGGCGCGGAGAACTGCATCGAACTTGTAAATCTTCACGCGATTTTCACAGGCTTTGTAGACCGCGCTTCGGCCTAAAACTTCATGATGTCCAAGCAACACCCGCGCCGCCTCCTGCGGTGTGACCTCGCGCGGGGAAAAGGAGCAATCGGCAAGTGCAAAGCCCCGATCCGCAGCTTTTTCGAGGTCATAGGCTGTCATCAACCAGCCGGGTTCAGTGTGCCATTCCGTGGTTCCAAACCAGATCTCTTTCGGTACGGCTGTGCGCGCTGCCACCTCGCCGCGATAGTTCTTGTAGGTGAAGGTGATAGGCGTTGCCTGCGAGGTCATGTCGCCATCGCGCGGGGCGTCCGAAAGCAGGTGCTTGCCGTCGAATTCCGCCATGTCTGCAAGTGCAGCTTCGCGCGGGGCGGGAGTTGAAATCCACGTGCAGTCGCTACCGCCGTTCTCGCAGTCGCACTCAGCGCAGCGATGAGTGGTCGCGGGGGTGGACTTGAGGGCGTCTATTGCAGCCGCCACCTTATCCCCTAGTGTGACGTGCCTGGTCTCGTAGCAAGGGATCACGGCAACTCGCTTCGCCTCCTCCAGCGCCTCATTCCGGGCCGATGCCACCCATTCCTTCACCACTCCATTCGCTGCAACTTCCTCTGGGCTGTAGCCGAGCGCCATGTTCACCATGATCGCTGCGAGTTCGTCCTTTGCTGACTGCGGAAGGTTGTCGACTTTTTCAGACCGTGCCTGATAGTTGATCGAACCGTGGGCATTGCTGGATGTGCGAAACAGGATCAGTCCGCGCTTAATGTCTTTGGCGCGCCACGGCAGGTCTTTGGCCGCTGCGAGTTGGTCGCGCAGGGTGTCTCGGTCCCACTTCACCGCGTTGAACTCCCGCTGCAATTGGCGCAGTTCTTCCGTGCTGTCCTTGAGGGACTTTTCGCGGAGAAGGGCGGCGTCGCGCTCGGCAAGAAGGGCGGTATGCTTTTCCCAAAATACAAAGTATTCGCCTGACCCCGCATCGAAGCCATCTGCGTGGGTTTCTGGGTTGTATTCAACAGCCTCCCGGCTTGTGTCTGTGGTCGGTGTAGTCATTGGTCATCTCCGACAAGTTGGCATCCATTCGGCATCAAGGCAGAATATCCGACTTCGCGCACAAGGTTGGCCGCATCATTTCTCAGTGGCTCGTCACTAATCCACCAGCGCCTGAAAAACGATCTCCACCCCTTCCGCTCTACGGCCATGTTATGAAGAATAGTGAGCGCTCTAATTTCTTGCTCTCTTGTCATCACTTCACCCCCAACGCTGCGAGGATGCTGTCTGCACCGGGTTCAAGATGAATCCACAGGTCCGGGCTAAGCATGTGATCAACCTCGTATGCTTCCCAGCCAAATCCACAGCGTTCTGCTTTGTCTGCGGTCCACCACATGACAAGGTACGCCTCGTTCCTGTCGTCGCATCCACCTGAATACGTCAGGATCGGCGTGCCATCCTTCGGCGCTGTCTCGATAGGTTGCCATACCGGCACCGCGCCCTTGAGTAGCTCAAGGATGGCGTCGGCCAGTTCGTAATCCGCGTCGGTGGCGTTCCAGTTGTCTACAGCCCTGTCGCCGCAAATGGTTGATGCAATCTGTTCTCTCAGGTCTTGCGGTTCGGTGCTGGCTACAGGGCCAGCGGGGTGGCAGATTGGATCGGTCATGTCGGTCTCCTACTGTTATCTGGACTACTGGTCGATTTCTCGAATGTCTGCTTCGTGCGAAAGCAAAATCGTATCGCTTCCGGGGCGCACAAAACGGACGGAATTGCCGCCAGCGTGTTCAACCCAATAGGCTGGCGATCCCAGCACCTCAATCGCTCGTCCTGCGCCGGATGGCATTGGGGTTTCGCGGATTGGCCCGACTATTTGAAGGAATCGCTTGAACGCCATTCCACCTGTCGCTCTTTGCATCGCATAGAATGCGAGCATGCGGGCTCGGTTCTTGTTGCGGGCGTAAAAGTTCGCCTCCCCCCCCCCATCCATGAACGCTCACTCTGTAATTCTTCAAGACAAAGCTCATGGCATCCCCTCTCTGCTCTCCATCACTGCCCCCGACACGCAGGGGCAGGAATTGAGGTCATGATGATGCAGCGAATACAAGCAATGCCAGCCACCCACCAAAGATCATGAAAAGCAGTCCGTACCATCCAATCGCAGCCCACATGGCCCAAGCCAGCGGCGATACCTCGGCAGCAAGGCGCGGTTCAATGAACCAGCAAAGCGCGGCTGCTACCCATGCCAGCGCGGCAGGTACGCCGATAAGTGACCATGCAACACCGTTGCCTGTGGCACCATCCAGCCAGTGAAAATTTGTTAGCCCGTCACCGTTGCTCATATCTCATTCTCCTTTGCTTCTCCGTTCTCTGCTCTCCATCACTGCCCCCGACACGCAGGGGTGGGCGTTGGGGTTATTCGTCTTCTTGATCCTCGGCTTCCTTCGCCCACGACTCAACATTCTCCAAGGCAAATTCCCACGCCATGTTCTCGGCGTCTTCCAGACTGTCAGCCTCGATCTCGTCCTCGCTGCTCGTTCCAGCGTAACCGTAGCTGCGACCAATGATAAACTTCGGCATTCTCATTCTCCTTTGCTTCTCTCTGAAAGACGCCGGGCCGGTGGGATGGCCTCGCTCTATGTGTGGCTTTAGAGCCGGTCGGGATGAACGGCTTTCATGCGAAGCCACGACCCGGCGCCTGTCAGAGGGGAGCTATTCGCGGGGGACGGTTTGCCCGCCGATCTTCTGTTTCCACGGCCCATCCCGTGAGGTCTGGAACCGGGATCGCTTTTTGTTCAGGCCCAGGTGCTTGTTCCGCTTCCGGGCCTCCACTGACTTCTGTTTCACGTCCTGCTTGGTCTTCGCTCCATGGCAGGGGCGGCGCAGGGCGCGCAGGTTGCTTTCCCGGTTCTCCCCGCCAAGGATCAGGGCTTGGGTGTGATCGAAGTCGATACCTTCACCAGCGGCCCCCAGCTTCACACCGCACCCGCAGGCGCAAATGCCATCCTGTGCCATGACGATCCGCGCCTTGACGCGGGCCGGGGCCGGGGTGCTGTCGGTGCGCCCGATCCATTCGGGGACAGGGCGGCTCATGCTGCGGCCCTCCGCAACGGCTCAACAGACCTCGCCATGCAGATCAGCAGGTCGCGGAACTCTGGCGGCGTCCCTATGCGTGGTGCGCTGTCCTTCCCGCCGCCTTTGAACGCAAGCTCCCCAGCCTTTTTGCAGTACTCCAGGCCGTGTTTTTCGATGGCCCAATCTGGGAACTTCGGCGCGCTCACGCCCCATTCCAGTTCAGGCAGATCATTCACTCCGAATGCATAAAGCAGCGTCGGTTTTCTGGCATAATGCCCATAGCGCCCTTGCTCTACGCAGCATGTCCACCCGCCATATTCATCCGCCGCGATCCAACCGCCAGATCTCGGCGGTTTATTAAGGCCAAAGAACGGCCAAGCGTGGCTGCCATACGGGTGTTCGATTACCCCGCCCCAGTGGCGCACATCAGCGAGAGCGGCCTTGAAGCACCCCCCATCGTCCCCCTTGCGCTTCCGTTCGCCAGTCCGCTTGATCCATAGAGGCTGCCCGGCCCAGAGCTTCCCCCAGCGCTGGCACGGGGGGTGAGCGACAATCGGGTGAGGCCCGCCATACATCCGGGCGTCCTTTTCTGCGTCCCACATTTCGACGCCGGGCAAGTTGGCGTAGCTTCCGCCCGCTTGGACATACAATGCCGCAACCGTTTTCATGCTGCGGCCCTCCGCAGTTCTTCCGGGGTCACGCCGACCTGCGCGGAAATCCAGTCGAGGATCGCGTTCTTGCTCTCCCTGAACCGATCCCCGCCCATGGCGCGCACCGATTGGCTCTCAGGCGTCCAGACGCGCACCACAGGGCCTTGCACTTGGCCGAGGGCGTATCCGTGCGCCTTGACCTCCGCAGCCAGCAGGGCGGCCTTCACGCGGCGCGCTGTGGCGTTCGCCCCGCAGTCCAGCGTGTAGACCTGATGGAAGCCGGTCGCGATCAATGCGTGTTTGCGGAGCGCCTCGGGCGTCTCGGCCCACGGCATGTGCATCACAGATTCCGGCAGGCTGCCCCAGGCGTCCTTGATCCACGCGAACTGGTGCCGGTGGCTCTTGCCGCTGCGGTCCCGGTCGATGCTGACCGTGACAAGCTCCCCGTCTTTCAGGTCCGGCCCCTGGTTGGACAGGAGGCGCAGGCATCCGTTTTCCCAGCGGGCGCGGTAGTCCATCAGAACGCCTCTTTCTCGGTCCAGACCTTCACACCGTCGATCTGCGCTGTTTTGCAGTTCTTCGCCACGTAGGCCTCGATGAATGCTGTCATGGCGTCACGGTCATTGACCGCGATCCAATGCAGGGCGGCCTTGTGGTCCGTGATCTCGTGCTTGGTGACAGTGCGCAGGCCCTTGACGCTGGCGGTGTCACGCTTTGCCGCCTGCGCCGCCTTCTCTGCCTCCTGCGCTGCGCGCTTGGCTTCCTCGGCCTCCCGCTGGGCTTCGATGTTCGCAGTGTCGGCTGCGGCGGCCTTGGCTTCGGCTTCCTGCCGGGCTTTGTTTGCAGCCTCCCATGCCTCGCGCTCTTTGGCGGCCTTCTCGGCAGCCAGCTTGCGCTTGAAGCCATCGGCCAGGGCGGCAAGGCCTTTCGCCATGCGGTCCAGATCGTCAATGGTCGGCTTGTACCGGGCGAGGCAGGCCTTCCATGCGTCATGCAGGGGTGCGCTCTCCGACTTCTGCGCTGCGGTCACGTACTTCTTGGCAGCCTTCACCTGTTTCAGCAGGGCGTCAACGGCCTTCATCTGGCCCTCGTTCTCAACCGGCGATCCATCCAGCCAGCTTTCGGCCTCTGCGATATGGTCGCCATATGGCGCAAGCGCTTCATCCAGCGGATCCGGCGGGTTGTTGTGCAAGCGATCTGGTGTCAGGTCATTCATTGGCTTTTCCTCCGTCAGTAGGGGATTTCATCGTCGCCGATCAGCGAGGACGGCGCGGGCTTGTTGCTCTCGTTCCATTTCTCAATCTCGGCTTCCACGCG
The DNA here is from genome assembly GCF_028890025.1 of Phaeobacter sp. PT47_59. Taxonomy (NCBI): domain Bacteria; kingdom Pseudomonadati; phylum Pseudomonadota; class Alphaproteobacteria; order Rhodobacterales; family Roseobacteraceae; genus Phaeobacter; species Phaeobacter sp. PT47_59. Next base: position 1,984 of record NZ_JARCJL010000032.1, on the reverse strand, counting down.
GGCGGCGAGTTCCGGGGCGTCTTTCTTCAAGCGCGGGAAGTCTTGCTGAAACTGCGGGGAGGCCTGAACGGTATCAGCGCCATTCTTGCGGATGGCAGAGATCATTTGGTCTGCGGCGCGCTGCGCTGGCGATACTTGCTGCTCCTGGCGCGGCTTATTCTCCCCCACATCGCGTGGCGCCGCTGCCTGCCCATCGTCGTCAACCTCAGCAGACAGCCCAAGAGCGGCCTTGAGCGTGTAGCGCTGCAGGTACGTCACGGCGCTGCCCACAGCCTGGAAACTGTTCTTGCTGCCGGAGCCGTCAGGGGCGCCGGAAAGCGATGTTTCCTCGCTGTGGCCTTCGGAGTGCGCGATGATGCAGGTGACCTTCACGCCGCCTTGCCCCTGCTCGGTGCGGAAGCGGTACGACAGGCCATAGCGCGACAGGATCGGGTCAATCACCTTTGCGATACCGGCCAGTGTCTCGTGCTTGTAGTGGGTGCGGCCTTTGCCGCTTGTGAAATCGACCGTCGCATCTTTCATGATCGGCGGGATTTCGGCGCGGGCGTCAGACAGAGCGCGGGCGAACGAGACGCGGGCATTCTGCATGTCCATGCGCTCTTTCATCGCCAGCATGCGTTCCAGCTTGTCCAGATCTGCGTCAGGGTTCATCACAACCCGTTCGATCATCGAGACCATCGGGTCTGCGGGAAGCTGCGGCTCGTCATGGCGGATTTGGGTCACTTCGTTCATCGTTCATTCTCCTTGGGAAAGGCCCCCGGCGACCAAAGGGAGGAGGAGACAGCCGCCGGGGGAAGTTGGGGCGCCTTCTTGGCGGGCGCCCACAGGGAGGTTCAGAGGCCCAGCCAGGAAAACAGCCGGGTGATGTAGGGCTGCAGGATCATCGCTGCGACAATCGTGCCGCCGAAGAAGACCGTGCAGATGGCCCAGATCCCGATCACGTGCATGGCGTCGAGTTCGTTCCCAAAGCGTTCCTCGTTGAACTGCTCGAAGACGTGCGCGGATCGCCCGCGGTTGTCTGGGTCGTTATCCTGCCCCCGGCGGGCTTCGTGAGTGGTGGTAGAAGGTGGGAAACGTCCCGCCGGGGTGGTGGCCGCGATTGCTCGGGCCTGCTCGATAATCGGTGTGGTGAGGTCGAGAGAGGTCATGCCCCGATCTCCTTTGTCTCGTGGTTCAGTTCGTCAGCGAGGCGCTTGAATGCCCGGATCGCTGTCCGCTCCGCATTTGCGGCGAGGTGCCGGTGCCCTGACTGCCGAAGGTTCGCGGCGACATTGCAGAAGGTCTGAACCTCATTCGCCAGACGGGCGGCCTCGGCATAGTTGAAGTCCAGAAGGCGCGGGGCGGTGATTTCGTGGAGCGCGCTCATTACGCTGCCTCCGCTTCCTGAATGTGCCGCTTGAAGGTCTCCCCATACGAGGTTCCATCCATCGCCTTGAGCGCGTCACTCAGAGGCATGCTGTCGATCTGATCCAGGTCGATACCAAGGCCAGAAAGGTGCTGGCGGATGCCATCGCGGCAAGCGCCTGTGAGCGCCCGGAAATCAGCAAGCGTCACCACGCCGGAAGCCTTGACGGACTTTGCCACCTCGGCTTTGTGGGCGCTGTCAGCGATCTTGTAGGCGAGGTCATCAACGGCGGATTTCATCGTATTGCCGTGCGCGGTGATGCCATCGCTCTCCGCGATATAGCAGCGATTCAAGCCCTTGATCTCACCGCCGCCAAAATACCGCGCGCTATAGACTGTGTGACCGCCGTACTGCTTTGAGCCGCAAATCAGCATTGTGCATCCATCAACACACCTGAATTCGCGCTCCACACCAAGGTAGGTGTGCTTGCCGGTCAGGCTGCCCAGATAGACGGGGCCGTGGTTCTCGAACTTGATGCCCTCGGGGAGCGAGGTCAGGCTGTCCAGATAGACGGGGCCGTGGTTCTCGAACTTGATGCCCTCGGGGAGCGAGGTCAGGCTGTCCAGATAGACGGGGCCG